>CAYPTZ010000538.1:0-3243 GCA_964413395.1 uncultured archaeon
ATATTTTTGACTTTACTCTTACTCATTTTTCTCCCTTTTTTTTTTTCTTATAACCACGATTCTAATAATATCGAGAGAATGCCTTCCACTCCTCAAAAATCAGCAGTCGAAATTCTAGAACCAACGATTAAATGGGTTGAAGTAATTAAAAATTCTCAAAAAAATGCTACGGATAATCATATTTTTCACACAAATGATAATATTATCATTAAATTTTGTATATACAATTGTCAGTTTTATGAATATTATATCTTAATAAATGAGCACATATCAGATTGGGGAATTGTTGACACGAATAATACCGAATTGATGTATGCGCTAACAATTGCGGGTGAAGACCAATCAAATTTGAAATTAATTATTATTTCTTCTGGAATGGAATTTATTGAATCAAATATTATACTCACATCATCTTTTAATTTTACAATTAGTAGTAATTTTAATAATTTTTTTGTCGAATATCAAAATATTCTGACATTTTTAGCTGCAGGAACGGGAATTTTGACTCTTAAACCCTTTTTAACTAGAATTTTTTCAAAAAAAATTATTCAAAGAAAAATTAAAGACTATTTAATGATTCCAAATGTAGATCCATCAATTAAAGATTTAATTATGGATGATATTTTAATTTCGGACTTAACTATTAATCATTTTTTAGTGGATCTTAAAAATATTCAGCATATTGATAGAGATATCGAAGATATAGATGATAAAGAATATATATCTTTGCTAAAATCATCTCATGGTAACTATAAAAAGGAGATTTTAGATGCAGACTATTAACAGCAATTCACAAACAAAATTAATTATTCAATTTATAGTTCAAGTATGTAAATCTAAAAAAAAAATATATGAAGATAATCTAAAATCTCGAATTAAAAGAAAATTCAAAATAACCTTAACATCTGTAGAGAAGTTTTTTCAAGATTATATTAAAAAAGAATATTTAATCATAAACGATGGATTAGTATCAATCAATATTCTTGCTAATCCTTTAAGAAAAGAAATTTTCAGGATCATTAAGCAATATCCTGGAATTTATTTTAATCTATTAAAAAAATTATTAAAAATTGGAGTAAACCAATTATTATGGCACTTAAATGCATTGGAAAATAATCTACTAGTCAACCGGGTAGATTTCGGAAAAATTCGTGCATATGGATTGCCTAATGTACCTAAAATTATAGTTACCATTGGATTTTTAGCGTTTAAAAAATCAAGCCGAAAAATGTTTGAGTATTTATGTTCTAATTTAAAAGGACCTTCCAGAAAAGAAATTATGGAATACATTCAATTATCAAAAAGCACTACAGAATATTGGCTTAAAAAGCTTAGAAACCTTAATATTATCTCTGTTAAACAAGGCATCAATGAACAACATTTTTTATCAAAAGATTTACACAGCAAAATTTGTTTTACAGTAAAGAAAATTAAGAATATAGACAATTTACAAAAAATAAACTAATAAAATTCTTATATTTAGGGAAATCTTAGAGATTTTTTGACTAATGCAAATAAATAATAATCTGAACGATAGATTATATAAATCAAACAAAGACAATTAATTTAAATTGCACCTTAATTTTTTGTCGGAATCCTGATAATAACAGAGATTTGAATACTTCGAATATCTCTTGGGTGACTGATATAAGCTAAATGAAAAAATTATAAATTTCGAAATTGGTCAAAATTCACTCAAACTTTTTGTTTTTTTCTATGCATTTAGATGATAGTAAAAATTAATCAAGATAATTGAAGGTTCATTTAAATTCAATAATATTTTGAACATAAATAAATTTAAGAAAATTCCAACAATATCAATATAAAATCTTAATATGGAGTCTAAAATTATGGTATTTTCAAGAGAATTAACTACAAAAGAAAAAAATATTTTAACCACAATGCAAAAATTTGTTAGACAAGCTCATTCTGAATCACAATCACATGATTATTCACACGTTTTGACTGTCTGCAGATATGCACTAAAAATTGGAAAAACTTTGAAAGAAGAAGTCGATCCATTTATTCTCTGTGCAGGAGCACTTCTTCATGACATAGGAAAGACAAATACAGTATTTTCACATATTCATGGATTATTTGGAGGCTCGTTAGCTGAGGAATTCTTAGATGGAATCAGAGTTGAAAGAGATACAAGAGATGCTATTTGTCGTGTAGTCATTCGACACACCCCAACATCTATGATCCCGCCTGAAACACTAGAAGAAAAAGCAGTATTTGATGCAGACACTTTAGATAGATTAGGATTGATGGGATTATTGCGAGGTTTTATTGGAAAACAAGGGGCAATGCATAAAATCATGAAAAAATATATTAAAAAGAGAAAGGAAGATTATAATAAATTGCATTTTCGAGTTAGTAAAGATATAGGTGAAGAAAATAACCAGATGATGGGAGCATTTATTAAAATAATTGAGGATCGGCTTAATACTCGAATGGCAACGATAGACAACTTTTTCACAGAAGAGTTTTTAAATTAATTTTTTTTCTCATAAAAAATAAATTTAGCCATTAATTTACCTAAGATATAAGCAAAATGGTAGATTCAGATATTATTGACAAAAATTCATTAAAGTCCCAGAAGAAACTTGATATAGATACAGATTTCTTTGATATCAAAATACCAACAATTAATGAATGGGATATTAAAATCGTTCGAGAAATATATCATAAACATAATAATTCAAAAATGAGAGATCTTGCCAAATATATCTCATTCACTGGAGATCCCCGATTATGGGTGTGTATATTAGCTTTTTTCTTTATTGAAGGTATATTTCAACAAAATTTTTCATTTCTGGTAATTTTTTTAACAGGTTTTCTCCAAACATTTGGACTATATTATCTTATTAAAAATCTTGTTAAACGAAAACGCCCCTTTTTAAAATTAAAAGATATTGTGAGATTAGATAAAACAGGACACGGATATAGTTTTCCCAGTGGCCATTGTCACCATTCCACACTTCTATATGGGCTTATCTGCTTAAATTTCCTTTCTTATCCATGGATGCTAATTCCCTTGATTATCTATAATTGTCTTATTGCATATTCACGATTAATATTGGGATGCCATTATCCTTCCGATGTTTTATTTGGAACCATTGAAGCTTATTTAGAACTAATCTTTTTCTGGTTAATTACTAAGTACTGGTATCTTCAATTATATGATTACATAATTTCTTTAATATTCTAATTATTCAAAATAAATAAAGAATAAATAAAAAA
>CAYPTZ010000539.1:0-3240 GCA_964413395.1 uncultured archaeon
TAACATTTCGTGTTTCAATAATCGGATGATTTTCTATCACGTCTCTAACGATATAATAATTCATAATTACCATATTTATTCACCAAGATGAGAAAACAAAAGAAATAATTCTTCAACGTTTACCCGACTAAATTTCGGCTATATAATAGATAATATAATCATCGTTAAAGGGTTACTTCGTTGTTAATAGAAAATGAATTAAAAAATTTAAAAGATAGCAAATTTAATTAGTTACAATTAATTTTTCCCAATACCATTTACAAAAAAAAAAAAAAAAAAACTCCAATTCTCATAAAAAAAAAAAAAAAATTATCTATAGTGATTTTTTAGATCGATTTTATGCGTATTTGATAGATTTCATAATTCTAATTTGTTTTTATGGCATACTCTTTGGGATTCTTTTTGAAAATTTTCCCAATACTGTACAACAATGGCGCTTACAAATTCTTTATCAATTTATTATATTTCAAATATATTTCTTCTTGTTCACATGGCTAAATAAGGGAAAAACTATTGGTCAAAAAATTATTAAAATTTCCATTATTTCAACTAAAAATTTCAATATCCACAAAGATAAAAAAGAAAAAGATATATCTGATTTAACTAAACCATCAGTATATCAATCATTTATACATAGTCTTGGAAAATTTTATCTACTAATTGGAATTGATTTCATTATTGGACTAATTATTAAATGGAGTAATCCAGATTCGACTTATTCGCGTTTATTTCAAATATTAGCAAATACACAGAGTATTAAAATGAACCAAAATGAAAAAAAAAATTAATAATATTGTTGTTGCGCTTGAGGGAGATTAGTTCGATACTCTGGTGGAACATGTTTATATTGAAATTCCTCATCATTTTCTACTAAGTAAATTATTCCTTCAATAAAGCTAATTAAAAGAGGAATTCCAGTCCAGCAAAATAGCAAATACAATACCCCGGATGCTATTTTTCCTATATAAAATTTATGAACTCCAATACCACCAAGTAATAGCGCAATGATTCCAGCAGTAATACGATCTTTTGGAAACTGAGGCATTCCAGGATAATTATTTGGATTTCCAGTTAGAGGTTGAGATTGGTTATAGGTTGGTTGTTGATTATAATTGGGTTGTTGATTGACATTTCTTCTTTGATTATAATCAGGTTGTGTTTGGTAGGTTGGTTGTCGAGGAGGTTGAGGCTGATAAGTTTGTTCTGGTTGCCGATAAGTATTTTGATTAGGTCGTGGTTCTTCAGGTATATTTTTAACCTCTGCCCCACAAAAAGAACAAAATTTTGCATCTTTATAAGTCATTCCCCCACAAATAGGACATTGAATTTCTGACATTTTTTTTTACCCTTATTTTTTTAATAACAATTCAATATTAAAACTATTTAGGAGTCCAATTTTTGGAAATTATTATCTCCTTTTTTTTTATTCCAGACTTTAAAATAAAATTTTAATGATATTTTCTATTGATAATCGTATTAGCAACTTTAAATCCTGTTGTTATTCCTAATCCTATTCCAGTACCATCTTGAATTTCATCATCTTCACTAATATTAGTTGAAAAGTTATATATTGCAGAGCCAACTAAAAAAATATTTGAATTTTTACCAGAACCTAAAACCTCAAAATTATTATTTAAAGAATTAGGATATTCTAACCCTAGATTTAAAAATAGATTAGCAAGGGACATTTTATCAGAAAAAATTCCTTCAGAAAAAAGGGATCCTACAGCAATAACAATAAATTCAGATTCTAATTCTTGAATTTTATTATTTTCATCACTAAAATTAACGATCCAATGATTATTTTCATCATTTCTTGAAAAATTGTTAAATATTTTATTTTTTAATGTTATTACTGAAAGTAAATCTAATTTTCGTTTAAATATTTTTTTAAATCTATTGGCTAATATTGAAGGAGAATGAGAAAGAAATTCAAAACAATCTATTTTCAAAAAAGTATTGAGGTTGTTCAATATAGTTTGAGTATTATCTAAACCTAATATTGGTGGAAATAATAAATAATTAATTTCACCAGATTTCATTTCTGGAAATTGCTTTTGGATTTCATTTTTTAATAATAATGCAAAAATAGACATATGAATTGCTTTACTATCAAAGAATTTTGCAACTTCGATTGAATTGAGGTTGTTTTCATCGATATTTTTGATTAATTCAGAATTCATTTGTAAGAATAATTCTTTTAATGAAATTTTTAATTCCAAAAAATTTCCAGGAAACATTTCTCTCATACCTTTAATTATCAAAGGAGTAGAAGATTTCTTAAATTCTTCGAATACAATAAAAAAAGCGAGAGTTTCATCAGAAAATTTCTGATAATCAATAAATATTGAATTCCAAACAGCAATAGATAATTTTGGAACTCCTACAGGGGTAATTATATTTCTATTAACGATATTTTTTCCTTCTTTAAAAAATTTGAATGTGGAAAAATCCTTGCCAAATTCATCTAATGATTCTTGAATCTCAGAAAATCCCAAATTAGAATATGGATGATCTGGTAAAGTAACTTGAAATTTTGCTAATTCTAGTTCTAGATTATCTCCAGGATAATTCAAAAAATCAATAGTTCCATTCCAAAATTTAGAAGCACCAGAATTTTTTGCAATTATCTGGCATGATAATCCCCTTTGGCTCAATATTCGTGCGGTATTTAATCCAGAATATCCCCCTCCAATAATAACAACATCTATTTTTTTTGGGATTTCTTTTTTGTTTTGATTATCCATATTTTTTTTCCTATTACTTTTTTTACAAAAGAATTATCTTTATTATAAAATTCCATCCATTACTAGTAAATACTGCAAAAATTTCATATTTTTTCTGGTCATGTCATCCTCTTTTTCTAAAAATTCAATCTTAACTTTATTCTCAAGATTTTCTTTTAAATCATTGATTATTTTCATATGAGATTTGTTATTTATTTTTGCTTCATCTATTGCATTATTAATTTCTGTTAGAAAAGAGCTAATTATATTTTCTTTTGATGACATGATAATTTTTACCCAGTTATATATAATCTATACAATTTCCATCTAATATAGTTTTTATTTATATTTCATTATTCAACATTATATTATAACACTTATCTTAATCCATTTAAAAAAATCCATAATTGTGTCTGTTATTTCAAATGAAATATAAGTATTTCCTTATAAATTTTAGTGACTAAGGAGTCATGATAAAATAACCTGTTCAAATTTTTTTTATTTTTGGATAAAT
>CAYPTZ010000540.1:0-3240 GCA_964413395.1 uncultured archaeon
TGGAAACTTTATCTCTAAGGATGACCGCTAGGTCATCTGGCTAAAGTTTTTTTCTCATTTCTTAAATTATTAACAATTCATAGATATATTAAAAAAACTTCTATATTGAAGAATACTAATTATTTTTGAGCTTAATTTTATCAAAATAAGGTGAGGTAAAAAATTATAATGAATTTATTAAAAAAAGTCAAAATCCTTTATATCTCTGATTTAGATGGGACACTTTTTAATCCTCAAGCAACTTTATCATCAAAGACTATCGAAATTGTTAATAATTTTATAGAAAAAGGAAATTTTTTCTCAATTGCAACAGCAAGATCAAAAGTTTCTGCAGAACCATTATTATCTCCCTTGAATTTAAATATTCCATATATATTACATAATGGATCGTTCATTTTTGACCCTCTTCAAAGAAAATATATTTGGGAAAAATATATTCCAATTGATATTGCTTGGGAAATTATTAAGGATTATGAAAAAATGAATTTACATCCCCTTATATATTGTAATAATGGTACAGGAGAAGAAAAAGTCTATTTTACTAAAATATCTAATAAATCTCATCAACAATGTTATCAAGATAGAATCCAACATCAAGATAAACGATTTGAAAAAGTGGAAAAGATACCTATATCTATAAAAAATATTTCTGAAATCAATTTAATTTTAGCTGAAAATGAAGCTTCTCAAATTTATGATTATGTAAGTAATAAATATCAACAACATATTCATATGATGAATGATATTTATTGCTCAGGATATACTTGGATCGAAATTATGCATCCTAAAGCCAATAAACAAGATGCCTTGTATTTTTTGAAAAATTTATTAAACTTTGATAAAATCGTGTGTTTTGGAGATAATGTTAATGATATTCCTATGTTCCAAATATCTGATGAAAGTTATGCAGTTGGAAATGCAGTTGAAGAATTGAAGAAAATTTCAACATCAATTATTGATACAAATAAAAATGATGGTGTGGCAAATTTTTTGAAGGAAAAGGAAGAATGAAAACTTTTTAATTTTTAATTCTTACTATTCTGTTACATCCAGCCTTTAAAGAATCAAAATGTTTGAAAATTCATCAAAAATTAAAGTTCAATTCAAAAAGCTATTATTAGTTTTTACTCTCATTTTCTATATTATTGGAATTGTTTTTGCAACCTTTGGAACTTTTTCTAGTGCATATTCAATAAAAAAAGTGAATTTTACGACTGCGATTTCTTATAATCGAGCGATGGAAAATAGAGATTTATTATTCAATAATGTATCAATCTTACCTGATAATTTAGAAATATATACAGTATCTGCATTTTTATTAACACCCAAATCTCCAAAATATACTCAATTACCTGGAATATTATGGTCTCACGGTATGGTTGTCAATAAAGAATATAATTTACATAATGCAATGGATTTAGCAGCGGCAGGATTTGTAGTTTTGGCAATCGATTTACCAGGTCATGGGGATTCGGGAGGATTATGGGATTTTGGACTCAATGAACTCCAAGCAATTTGGTCAGGAGTGGAATATCTTTCATCGTTGGAAAATGTGAATCCAGAGCAAATTTCGGTTATGGGACACTCAAATGGGGGAATGGCAGTCACTCGAGCTGCAATTTTCGACAAAACACCATTAGGAACAGGAGGTAAAATTAAAGCTGTTGGCTCAATATGGTGCTTAACGGATTTGAATGATGTTTTACTTAATATGATTGGAACAAATGTGATAGATGATCCCCAATGGGGAGGATTGTTAGCAACTTTTGCTGGATGTCCTGATGGAATTATCACATCAGAAGATGTCAAAAGAAGATCAGTTATCGAATTTATCAATGAAACAAATATTCCAAATTTTTATTTTATGGCTGGAGATGATGATGGATTAACAAATTTAGAAATTCAATTTAAATTATATCAACATGTTTCAAATGATTCGCGTGTTATTGAAGATTTATACCAAGAAAATCAAGAAAATACAGATTTTCATATTAATAATTCCCTTAATCCATATATGTCATTTGAGAATGGAAGAGCAAGAAAATTATCAATTTTAACAGATCAAAACCATTATGATGAAATTTTATTAAGCAATAATATGGATCTAATGATTGATTGGATTATTTTAAGTCTTAATCTCAATTCAAACAACCATATTTCTAGAACTCAGACAAGTTCAATTAAAATTGAAACCATATATAGTATGCGAATTTATGGAGGATATTTTATTATAATAGGAACATTAATGCTAGTTATTTATTTAGGTGTAATTACTGCCCAAAAGATGTTCCCAAATATTGCAAAAGAAAAACCCAAATATATTTTAATTTCTAAAAATGAAAAAATTCAAGATCTAAAACAAAATAACATTAAATTTTATTCACAAGATGGAGAAGATTATTTTCTAAATTATTTTAAGAACCCTGAAAACATTCTTCACAATTGGAAAGATAATTCATTTTATCTTTTAGCAATATTAATATGTCTAACAATGGGAATGGCTGTTAGTTGGATCTTCGAAGCTTTTTTTCTCCATTTATGGTTAATGAATATATATATAAGACAATTCATTTGGACAGGATTTTTTCTCTCTATATTATGTTTATTGGTTAGTTTTCTGAATAAAAATGGACATAAATTCACAAAATTAATCAACCGGGAAAAAAACGGACTAACTTTGATGGGTTTTAAAAATGCTATTTTATATGTTCTTGCTATATTGGGAATTCCTTTAATAATTTACAATACTCTAGCAAGCATTTTACTTTATCCACGAATTTTACCAAGACCTTTAAAACTAAAGCTCGCACTGGAAATATTCTTAGTATTTATAATCATCTTTATATTTTATTTTTCATTAGAGATTATTTCTAAAACACAACTTTTTAGCCACCATAGAAATTATGTAAGCTGGAAAGGATATATTCAAGAAATCATAATTAAAGGGTTAATTATTTGGATATTGTGGTTATTAGCTTATATATTAGGCGGAATATTCATGAATTCAAAATTAAAGTGGATGTTCTTGCAAGGAAATTCAGGAACGTTTATCATTGTTTTTATTGGCATTGTTACTATGAGTTTTCAACTATTAATGGCATTTCTAAGCGTTTTTTTTTATCAGCAAACCAGAAACATTTTCATTGTCACTTTTATCCAAGCTATATTAATAACATTGATTATTACTGGAAAATACGTTTTTATCTATTCTGTAGTATGATTTTTTTTAAAATTATTATA
>CAYPTZ010000541.1:0-3238 GCA_964413395.1 uncultured archaeon
TATTATGAATATCATATACATTTCTATCAACATAATCTCCATCAAATATAATTAAAATCTCAGAATTTGATGCTTTTGCTTGTTCGATTTCTTTGATAAAGAAAGAAATACATTTATCAGTATCTACTATAGAACCATGAGTGTCTCCAACATAAAATATTTTTCCATTCTTCACTGTTTCTATGATAGGTTTGGATAAATCTGTGGCCTGATTTTTAAGAAATTCATTATTGAACTCATTTAATAAAGTTCGAATCATTTCAGTTGCATTTTCACCACCAATATATACATCTGGTAGTAATAGTTTTGCAGGATTCCGGTAAAAATTCCAAAATTCTTCAACGATTGAGGATTTTGATTCTTGAATTATTGGAATTCCAATTTTTTCAATAGAAGGTTTTTCTTTGAATACTTGAGTTTTAACTTTTGGTTTACTACTTGATTGAATAGATGAAACCTTATTAGAAGAAACCGAGGTAGAAGCATCTATTTTGATTTTTTCATCATCTTCTGTCCGAATAGTTTTCAATTTTTGCATGAAACGAGCTTCTTCATTTTGTGCATCGATTTTTTCTTGATAAAATCGTTGTAGAATATTGTTGGTAATATTATTGATATCTGCTAACATTCCATGGGTTATTAAGGCATTTTTATCTTTGGGACATATTAGCATCCCCAAATTTACATCAGGAATTGTATCAGATTTAACAACATTATCAGAATTTATAACTGTCTGTGCATCATATTGCTTATGACAAGAAGGGCAAAAAATTGCAATTCGAGTAAATTCATGTAAACTATTAGTTAGACAATTTCGACAGAAATTTTCTGCAGCTTCAGTTTTATTATATAAAAATAAGTGGTAACATTGTGAGCAAAGGTATACTTTTTCATCCATTTTTTATATCCATACCTATTTTTTTTCAAATCAAAAATTTGATTTAATATTAATATTTCTTTTATTAATATTATTTTTACAACAGAATTAAAAAAAGGTTTGATTCTTCATGAAATAGTAGAATATTGTTTTTTTAATATAAATCGCCATGAGCGATTGTAATCACATTTCCTCCAACATTTATGGAATAGATATCCTCTACCTTTTTTCCCTTTGAAAGAAGTAATGAAGGCCTGCCAATTTCATAACCTTGTTCACACCAAAGGCTAATTTCCCCACTATCCTCAAAAGTGTGTTTTAGAAGATATGCTAATAGACATCCATTTCCACTACCGGTAGCAGGATCTTCAGGAATTCCGAAAATATCTGCAAACATCCGCGTGGATATTGTATTATTTTTATTGTACGGTTCCTCAGAAAAAGTATAAATTGCTTGAGCCCATCGATTTTTAATAAAGGAAAAATATTTTTCCTTGTGAATTGTTATTTGTTTCAAATTTTCAAGATTTTGAAGAGGAACAATTATGAAAGGTAAACCTGTTGATACTTCTTCAACAGGATATTTTTTGGAAATAAATTCTATTGGAATGCTAAGTATTTCAGCAATTTTTTTAGGAGGAATTATTTCTCCATATTTTGGTGATTGTTGCTTCATCCAATATTCATTTTCACCTTGTTTCTCTACTATAATATCACCTACTTTTTCTTTTAATACTAATGTTTTCTGAGTTTTGAAAAAAAATTGAAAGATAATGTGAGCAGTCCCCAAGGTGGGGTGTCCTGCAAACGGGACTTCTTGATTTGGGGTAAATATACGCACTGAAAATTCTCCCTTCTTCATATTCATTTGAGTAATAAATGTAGTTTCAGGAAAATTAAATTCCTTTGCGATTTTTTGCATTTTTTCATCACTTATTTTAATATGAGGTATACATACAGCTAATTGATTGCCAGAATATTTTTCAGTTGCAAAAACATCTACAATATAAAATTCCATATAAAAAATACACGTGTTATTTGAAAAAAACTTATTGAATTTACATTCCTTGATTAATGCATTCTTTAAAACATTAAAGTGAGATTGTGATGAGAAAAAAAAATAGGTAACCCAGTTTTATTGTGTTTAAATCTTGCTTAAATCAATTAAACTCGCGAAATCAGCAAATAGAACTGTCTCTCCTGCCCAATTTAGAAGATGTACCCCGTATGTATCTAAAAATAATTGTTTCACTTTCACCAAGGATTTTGTAATTTTCTTCTCTTTTAGTTGTGAGCTTGCCTTTCCAACAAAAATTATTTGATATATTAAAGATTTTATTATCACAAAATTAGAATTACCAAAAGTTAACATTTTAATTTCTGAACCCTCTTTCAAATTTTCAGCAAATTTTACAATGGCTGATAAAAGATTACTAAAGAGTTTAGCATCTAAACTATCTTTTGTTTTTTGATTATAAAGTAATCTTCCATCTTGATGAATAACCCAGAGTTCATTTATAATTCCCATATACATCATGTTTTGTGTTATTTAATTTCTATTAACTCCATTAATGCTAAAAATATTTAGTATTTCTATTTTGTAGCTTAATAATAAATAATGCGATAAAGAGCTATATAAAAGCATTTATCTTTCAACCAGTAAAAATAGATCATAAATTGGTAATTCTGCAAAAAACCTTTACTTTTTGGAAAAGTTATGAAATTCTAATTCAAAAAAACACAGTTCTCATTTTTTTTTTTTTTTTAAAATATCTTTTTTTTCAGAGAGATTAACTGTATAATTGGAAAATTTTGTAAATTCTGATAAAGAATTTTGTAATTGATTAAATAGAATTAAATTTATATCTTCTTTCTTTTCTGGATTGTTAAATTTAGTCCTTTTATTCTCAAAGTCCTGAGTTGAATTGTTAATGATCTCGCTTAATTTTTTATTTATTTTATTTTTGCTCATGTTGTTTATACCTTACACAAATCTGCGATATAAGTATTTCCAGATATTTTTAATTTATTGTTAGAGTACTGCAATTAGAAGTATTACTTTTCAATATATTCTAATAAAGTTTCCAATCCTCTGTTATTATGATAACATTATAGTAATATTATGAACTTTTTTAGGATTTTATTGAAGATATCTTTAAAATATTACCTACTAAATTAATTTCTCAAAATCTGAGCTTTATTTTTCGATGGTGTACGAATTTTAGTGTTATGGATATAATAAAGGATTTTTATTTGATTTTATTTTATTTTATTTGATTTTATTTTTTATCTTCAATTTATAGTAATTAGGAGTCATGATAAAATAACCTGTTCAAATTTTTTTTATTTTTGGATAAATCG
>CAYPTZ010000542.1:0-3237 GCA_964413395.1 uncultured archaeon
AAGACTATTCAAACCTTATTTTACTACAGCTTAAAATTCTTCAAAATATTATAATTTATGGTAATGGTGGAAAGATTGAGAAATTAGATGTAAGAATACAATCAGAGATTAATCTTAAATTTCCTGAAATTTCAGAAATTAAATGCCTAAAAATCCCAAATAGAAAATCATTAGCATGGGAAGGTGCATCAATTATATTTTTAGAAGCAAATGATAAAATTACTTGGATATCTCAAGTAGGAGAAGGATAATTTGCAGGGAATAGATAAAATTGATAATTACAGTTCCTTAATTTCAAGACTTGAAACCCTGTTAAGTAAAAATAAACAATTTTGGGCTGTTGAACTTTCTAATAAGATATATCTAACATCTCAAATTGAAGAAATTACTGATTCTGAACGATTTTTATTATACACAAATATTGTTGAAATTTGGGAAGAATATATTTTGTATCTTTCATTAGATTTTGAAGAAAATTGGCCCTTTATCTACAATGCATTTATACATTTATTTGATATACTTGTATTAATTGAAGATTATTCTCGTTTGATTAAAAATGGATTAGATTTAGTAAAAATATTAATTAATTTAGATTTTGCATCTGACGAAGAAATCGCCGATTACATTGATTCATTGGCAGTATTCTCCGCAAGAGGAAAAAATTATGAGCAAACAACAGAATTAATCTTTTTATCCAATTTTTTTAGAGGTAGATATTTACAAAATGAATATTTTGATAGAACATTAAATATATTTTACACTTTCCTTAAAAAAATTGCATTTGAACAGAGAATTATTCTTATAAATAATATTTTTGGAAAAATATATACACAATTTTTAAAGAATAAGATGAAATATCGTGATTTTATTGAAAGCTTTGAACATGTTTATAAATTTTCAATAGAATCAATTTTTTATGATTGTATTTTACATTTGAATGATATTTCTCACAATTCCCATGATTCACCAAAACAACTAGAATTATTACACAGCACAATATTTTCTCTCCAGATAATTAAAGGAAATTCATGGGCATACCGAATTGTTGATAATTATTGCGAAGAATTAAAAAGTATTAACATTAATAAAGCTATCAAGTTCTTAAAGAACTTTATGGAAATCTGTTATAAACAAGGGGAATATAATATAGCTTTTGTTGCCTGTAGTAATTTATCGTCCTTATTACCAAAAAGAGGTACCTTTCAACTTAATCAAATTCGATTATGGGCTGAATGGACGCTAAAATTCCGAAATTTATCTAACAAAAGATATTTTATAATGTCAGTAAAGAAATTTAAAGCGTTATTGGATATTCCAGTAAAGAAAAAATATTTTATTGATTTTTGCTATGCAAAAAATGAGTATTATAGAATAATTAGGGGTTATCTTAATTCTTCTGAACAGGATTTTTGGTATGCTGCCCTTCACCGAAGTATTTTTGAAGAAGGATTTGAAAAAATCACGGAATTTTGTATTAACAAATTACAAATTAGTAATGAAAAAGAAATAATTTCATTAATTAATGAGAAAGTTAACTATACAATTACTCAAAAGAAAGAAAAAAAAGATTCAAGTAAGCAAGTTGATATTGGGGGTATGATTCCAAAAAAGATTATAATCAAAATGCGAATTCCCTATCAAAGTCCTCTCAAAATATATTCTGAAATTTATTATACGTCTGGTTTTTCAAAATTTACTAATTTCACGACTAAAGAATCTTGGGACGAACCAAATTTAAATCATTTATATCGACAACTCCCCATAATTGGTAAAGGTGGTAATATGTTAAATATAATTGATAATTCAACTTCAAATAATTTAAATCAACAACTTTTTGGAAAATTAGCATATTTATTTCTACCTAAATCTATAAGGGATTATTTTGATGGACTAAATTTACGATCTGAACATACTCCCGAGTTATTAATTATTATTGATAGGCCTTATTTTCCATTTGAAATGATACACGATGATTCATCTCCTTTGGGGGCTAAATTCGCAATTGGATACCGATTTAGGGAACCTGCTTTGTCTAGTTTTAAACAGAACTTTTCTAATGAACTTGATCATTCAATTTTAAAATTTACATTACTAAGCATTGGAGATTTAAATCAACAAACACCAGAAATCTGGGATGAGAACACTAAAAAATATTACCCTATACATCAATTCAAAGAAGGAAGTGATCAAAGGCTCTTTATGGAGCAAAAAATGAACAATATGAATTCATTAGTGGATAGATTTTCTTCAATTAAAGAAAATTATTGTACAAAAGAGATAATCGAAAAGGAATTATCCACAGGCTCTTATAATATTATCCATTTTTCATCTAATTTATTCTATCTTGAAGAGAATCCCAAAGAATCTTTCTTTTTAACTTCTGATAATAAAATCATCAGTTTTCAAGATATTGTTGAAATGTTATCATATGCAAAACAAAGGAATGAATTACAGGGAATTCCTTATTTCAGGCCGTTAATTATATTTGATGGGAGAATTATTGGAAAGAATAATATAATTCTGTCTCGATTTTTTGAAGAAATCTATAATATTACGAAAAATATTAGTTCAAAATTAATTTTAGGAATTTTAAGTCGAATATCTAATGAATTCAATGATATTTTAAAGCTCTTCTTAGGAGAATTTATCAATTTATTATTACTTAATGAATCTATTGGAGCTTCGCTCTTAAAAGCATACAATAATCTATTTGATATTTCACTCTCTTTAAAACATTCCAATACCATGTTTCAAATTCTTCAAGAAACACATTACATATTTGTAGGAGATCTCTTCCAAAAACTAGAATAAACTATAAAGCATACAAATTAGAATAATTACATAAAGTAATTCTATCAAACATTTCTTGATTTCATAAGGTGATGGAAATTTCTCTTCTAAAAGCAGAAAATATAAAATTAAAAAAAAAACTTGAAGAATTAGAGGATCGTTTACTTCGACTTGTTGGCTCAGTTAAAATTTTTAGTGGTGGTACGGAAGGAAAAGAGCATGAAATGAATAATCATATAGCTGAAATAATTTCAAATGCAACTGAATTAAAGATTGTTGCACCTTATATCACAACAGAATATTCATTAATTCTCCAAGATCGAGTTAAAAATGGAGTGAATGTCAAAATAGTTCTAAATGATCGACGATTATGGCCACATCAATATGTGAATGTCCATGATAAACTAAAAACTACACATGGAATTGATGTAATTAATAACCCAAACG
>CAYPTZ010000543.1:0-3232 GCA_964413395.1 uncultured archaeon
TTATTTTCAAAATATATGAGAATATTATTTTTATTTTTTATACAATTAAACAGCGAAATAGCGAATTATTATCCGCTTTTTAAATCTCTAATCTATAGAAAATTTTATTTTTTCATAAAAAAAGAAAAATAGATCATCTTTTTGCGAAGGAATTAAATAATCACGATGTTTTTTGATTATAATCATTTTCAATCTATTTTTTCATTCATTTTTCAATAAGTCAATGATAAAAATTTATACATTCCTCGTTTTTCTAAAATAATTGTAGCATTTTCAACTAAATCTATCATTTCCTTATCCACAAATACAGGACAAGGGCATTTTTCTAAAGAATATTTGACATATTCAACATGTAAATATGATAATTTTTCATTTGTTTGAAAGGGGAATGAAAGATGTTTAATTTGAACTTTTCGTTCAATTCCTCATCACCCTTTTGTTTTTGAATAATATACCACAATTACGGGATTATTTATTTTGTTGGAACGATGTATTAGAAAATTTATAGTTTCTTCTGAAATATTAATTTTAAAATCACCTATAATTTTTATATCTTCAAGAATTTTTTAAATTTCAGTTATTAAAATAAAATTGATTTTTATTAAATTGAACTAAAAAAATATTAAAAATTTGGTTAATTTTAAATTAAATAATCAATAAATTCGGTTTTCTCTCTTTTTTATTAAAAAATCGAAATTTTAATTACTAAAATCAAAAAAAGTAGCAGTAGAAGTGAAAATATGAAAATAAAAAATGTTGTTGTAATTGGTGCGGGATTAATGGGGAGTGGAATTGCTCAAGTATCATTACAAAAAGGATATCAAGTAACTTTAGTTGATATAAAAGATGAATTCATTGCACAAGGAGTTTCAGGTATTCAAAAATCTTTAAAAAAGATGGAAGAGAGAGGTAAGTTAGGAGAAGGAGTCACTTCAGAAGTTATAATATCTAAATTAAACACAACAACAGATCTTGCTTCTGCAGTTAAAGATGCAGACATTATCATCGAAGCAGTTATTGAAAAAATGGATATTAAACAAAATGTCTTTAAAATTTGTACAGAAAATTCCCCAAGCCATTGTATATTAGGTACAAATACTTCATCAATGAGTATTACAGAAATCGCACAAAGTTCAAACCGTGCTGATAAATGCGTAGGGATTCATTTTTTTAATCCTGTTCCTTTAATGGGATTAGTTGAAGTAATTGCAGGTGATGCAACTTCGGAAGAAACTATGGATATTGCAATTCAATGGGCAGGCGATCTTCCATGTAGAATAAAAAGATTTGTTGCAAAAGTCTTAAAAGATCGACCAGGGTTTTTGGCCAACAGAATGGCAGCACCAGCTTTTGTATTAATGAATTGGGCTTACGATCAAGCATTAGAAGATGGAATTTCTTGGGAATCATTAAATGCCGATACAAAAAAAGAAAATTCTCCTATGGGGTATTTAGAATTAGCAGATTATGTAGGACATGATACATATTTCCATATTAATAATTATTTTGCTGAAACATTATCAACGGATTTCAAACCAGGAAAAGTATATTCAGATTTATATAACACTAAAAACCTAGGGAGAAAAACAGGAAAAGGTTTTTTCGATTGGTCAAATGGAAAACCAAAAATAAATTATTCAGAAAAATCGGGCATTGTAAATTCTGAGATATTGGATGCAATAGAAGCTAATGAAGGATGTAGGTTGTTGGAAGAAGGCGTCGTAAAAAATTGGCAAGTTATTGATGATACAATGGTGGCAGGTTTTAATAGACCTGGTGTTATGAAGATTGCTTGTGAGAAATATAAGGAATGGTCAAATCTATTGGATGAACTCTCACAAAAAATTAATAAGAGTTATTTAAAACCCTGTAATTATCTGAAATCAGGTAAATTTATTGAAATGAAATAGAAAAAAAATTTTCTATTCATTTTCTCTTTTTTATGAAATATATTGCATAGACCATATAGTTGCAGCAACTTTATATTTTTTTAATTTAAAGAAAAATAATCCTATAAAAAATAGCCGAAAATTAGGCTTATCAGACCATAACAATATTTCTTCAATGAATTTAACTTCTTTAAAATTATCAAGATATTTCTCCAATTTTTCAGTTGTTACATTCAAATATTCTGCAATAATGGAAGAATTAATATATTTGGCAATAATTTTGGTAGATTCCTTTTTAGAAAATAAACGAATTGAATGAAGAAAATAAAAATATGTATCTAAAGTTGAATATTGAAAACCTTCCATAATTGAAGACCAATTAGGATGATTAATGACAAATTTTATATGTTCCTCCAATAAATCAGAAGGTATCATACATTCTGCAGAAATTGGGATGAATTGATCAATTTTATATACTAAACTCCCGAGTATTCGCTTTTTTTTTATCAAATTTCGAGAGGGTATCATTAGTACTTTAGGAAAATTAGTTTTTGGGTTATGGACATAAAATTGATGTGAGCTATGAGAAAAATTATGATAATAATATATATCTTGAGGTAAATTAACACTGAATGCTAATAAATTTTGAATATCTTGATTTGTTAAATATTTAGATTCATTATATTTTTTAATTATTTGATACGCTAATTTTAACTCCTCAGATTTTTCTTCATTAGTTTGGCTAGCATTTGGCATAAACTTAATTTTATCTGCAAAATAGGTTTTGTCATTTTGAATTTTTGAAGGATTAAAAAATGGTACTGTATTTGATTCTAAAGAATTAAAAATATCTGGAGATCCCATTGATAGGTTAGAAATAGTAGTGTCAACTGAAGTATTTTGATTAACAATTTGCGTTTTTTGAGGATTTTCATTTTCAGCAAGCCAAGGTTTTGAAAGAAATTGTTGATTTTTCATATCCTTAATTTTTTGGAAGTTGACTTTTGGTTTTAGTTTCTCTAATTGTTTTGCATAGGTTTGTGCTTTAACTGGAGTTTCAACCTCATAGCAAAGCAAATGCATTTCCTCTAAAAATAAAAATTCCTTCTCAAATTGTTTTTTTTTATGAGCTTGTTGTATTTCTTTTTCAATTAATTTCATTTTAATTTTTGATATTTTAATTATAGTAGAATTGATTTCTTTTTCTTTTTTTGAGTCATCTGCTTTGATAAAGTAATCTTTTGTATCCTGATATAAATTTAAAGCCTTATTGATATTTTTCAGAGAGTCTAATGAAATTTTAGATGCTTTATTTAAGATTTTATTTCCTAAGCGTTTTTGAA
>CAYPTZ010000544.1:0-933 GCA_964413395.1 uncultured archaeon
GATGCAATAGAGACTAAAGAAAAGATTGCTAATGGAAATCCTGGGATTCCACCTGGTGGGCTATAGGTTGCTAAATCTTCATCTGCGATAGAAACTAATTCAATTGAGAAATCAAATTCCATAGACATACCTAAAACATCCACAGAACCTTTTACTTTTGTTTCAAGCATTACTCCTGTATTTGAATAAGCAATTTTCGCGGACATTCCACTTGCGCTTGCATCAGCTACTGTAGCTTCCCATGATTCTCCTGCATAAGTTACAGTTTTTGCTTCACCACCTACAACTATAGTTGCAACATCGGCAGCATCTATAATTAAATCTCCCGCCATACCAGAAGTCATTGTCTCTACGTCTACTGCTGCAGGTGCTGTATTTGTTGTTCTATCATAAGCTGACCAAGTAGCAGTATATTCTGTTGCGTTTGCTTCTGTGATTACTGCTTTTATAAGTATATCAAAGCTCACTGATGTGGTATCAAGAGTTACATCACCATTCATATACCAAACATATATATCATCTTTTTCTACTGCATAAGCAGCAGATACGTTAGAGATTCCGAGGAATGATATACCTAGTAATACAAGTGTCATCATACCAATTTTTTTTGTTTTTTTCATTAATATTTACACCTAGTCTTTTGATACAAAGAAAATTCTTTGTAAAATCTATAAAAATTATAGATAGATCATATTTTGTTGAATTCCCTTAAAGATGTTTTGTATGTTGATCTTGATTTTAGCATTGCTTTTAAACCATTAATTAATTGAAATAATTAATTTCAATTAGGTAAATCTTTTTAAAAAGAATATTTCATCTTGATTTTGATTTAAATTTATTTCTACAGTATTCTTTTATTTCTTCTATAGATAGATTTAGCATTACTTTTTCCTCATCTGGTATTTTTGTATTATCTAAATTTACTTTTATTAA
>CAYPTZ010000544.1:943-3232 GCA_964413395.1 uncultured archaeon
CAAACAAGTGTAGATTTTTTATTTCAGTTATTGGATTACTTGATAAATCTAGAAATTTCAATTTAGAAAATTGAATAGATGGTATTTCAGTAATAAGATTATCTGATAGATTTAAGGACTCTAAGTTTTTTAATTCTTTTAAGTCTTCAAACGATGTGATTTTATTTGAAGATAAATCTAGTGATATTATTGTTTGGTTTTTTGATAAAAGACTCAATTCAGAAGTGGGAATAGAATTGTCACTTAAATTTAAAATTGAGACTTCTTTACAAAGATCTAAGTTTCTTAGTTTTCTTATTTTATTGGAGGGTAGTTGTACTTTATATAATTTTTTAAATGAATTTAATTGTCGAGGAATTAAAGCTAATCCTGCTGAAATCAATTGAATTTCAATTACATTTCCAGTCATAGTATTAAAATTAAATCCAAAATTATTTTCAATAATATCAAGAATGCTACTTAAGGCTCTTTTTTCTTGAGGATCTTTAACATATTGCATTTTTACCTTGGGATTGAAAAACATTAGCCTAAATTGAGTAAAATAAGATTTCTTTTTAAATGATAGCTTTTTTTTGAAAAATTAGAAATAATGAATTCAATTTGGAATAAAATAGGAGAAAAAATTATAAACTCTAAATTTATTCTATTAACAATTAAATACTCTAAGTATAAATTATGATTTGTAAATAGGGGATTATATTTTTATGAAAAATTTAGTAAAATCAAAAATAGTGAGTACACTTGGACCCGCAACATCTACAAGGGAAATGTTATTAAAGCTAAAAAATGAGGGAGTAGATGTTTTTCGGATTAATTTTTCTCATGCATCTGCAGAGGGTAAAAAAGAAATTACTCTATTTAATTTAATACGTGAAGTGGCGCCTGATCTTGCAATATTGTGTGATATACAGGGCCCAAAGATACGGATTGGTGAAGTGGATGGCATTGTACATTTAGAACAAGGGAATATATTTCATCTTTATGAAGAATCGGTGATTGGAGATAATACAAAAGCTTCGATTTCCTATAAAGGTTTTTTTGACGATTTGGAAATTGGAAATAATATATTTATTAATGATGGTCTAGTGAAATTAGAAGTAATTGAAAAAGATACTAAAAATAGACGAATAGAAACAAAAATTCTTGCTGGGGGTATGATTTCAACGAAAAAAGGTGTTAATATTCCATCAGGAAACTTAAGTACTAAAAATCCAACGGATAAAGATATAATTGATTTGAAACTGATAGCTAAACTTAATCCAGAATATGTCGCTGCTTCATTTATTGCTAATGCTGAAGAAGTTAAATCAATTAGAAATATTTTAACCAATGAGGGGGCACCTCGAATTAAAATTATTGCAAAAATTGAGCGTCCGATTGCATTAACAAACATAGATGAAATTTTACGAATCTCAAATGGTATTATGATTGCTCGAGGGGATCTTGGGGTTGAAATTCCTGCTGAGGACGTTCCTATCAGACAAAAAGAAATTATTATGAAATGTAATCGAGCAGGGAAACCTGTAATTGTTGCTACTCAGATGTTAGAATCTATGATTAATAATTCTGTTCCCACAAGAGCAGAAGTTAATGATGTTTTTAATGCTGTTTATGATCGTAGCGATGCTGTAATGCTATCTGGTGAAACATCGATTGGGAAATTTCCTATTGAAACAGTGATCTATATGGATAAAATAATAAACAAAGCAGAGAAATTTATTATTCCATTACCTCCTAAAGAAATCGATTCTAATGAACCTGAAATGTATGAAGCTGTAGGTCATGCTGTATATGAATTGGCTAAGGTCTTTAAAGCGGTCAATTTTCGAGGTAAAATCGTAATGTTTACAAGAGGTGGCAAATCTCCTCGAAAAGCTGCAAAATATAGGCCCGATTTTCCAATATTAGCAATAACTAATAACAGAAAAACATCACGACAACTTCAATTAGTATGGGGAGTTGAACCTACTTATCTTCCAAAATTAAAAATGGAAGAATGGAATGCAGAGGAGGTAATGCAATTTGGAATTAAACGTTTGGTGGAATTTGGTATGTTAGAAATGAAGGAACATGTGATTTGTACTGTTCCATCAAGAATAACTCCAGGAAGATGCTCAATCATTGGACTTTACTATATTGAAGATATATTGAAAGGGTGCGAAATTACTCCAGAATCCTATAAACCAGAATGGAACTAAAAAAAATAAGGCAAGTTCTAAAGCTTTTTTTTTCTCTTTATAATCTAATAATTCTTTCTATTTGATCAAAAAGGTTTAAAGCATACAAAAA
>CAYPTZ010000545.1:0-3231 GCA_964413395.1 uncultured archaeon
ATGTGCAATCATTGTCAAAACTTTTAAAAGATATACAATTTCATTTAAAATCTTCCCCAATCTTTTTAAAAACTACAGATAATAGTATTAAATTTTTGAAATCTCTTATTTCATCCCAAAATCCGATTTTCATTGCTTTTGATAAAGAAATTCCTATTGGTTTTATAAATATCTTTCAAGTATATAAGCCCTCAATATCGAAATCAAGGTGTTGCAAAAAAATTATTATTTACAGCCGTTAATTGGTGTCATATGAATAAAATTAAATCTCTACATGTTGATTTTGAATCTTCAAACATATTAGGAAGAAATTTTTGGATTTCACATTTTACGCCTATGATTTTTTCTGTAAAAAGGAGAATAAATCAAGATTTTAGTTAATGATTGTTATAATTATGAGAAAAAATGTATAAATTTCATTTATTCTTATTAATTCTATATATTTTAAAGAGAGATTTAAATGAATTTTAAAGAAATAAAACCAGAGAAAATAACAGAAAATCCTTTCGATTTAATTAATAATCAATGGATGTTAATATCTACAGGACAAAAAAAAATATATAACATGATGACTGCCTCTTGGGGAGGAATGGGAGTTGTTTGGAATAAAAAAGTCTGTTATATATATGTTCGTCCATCACGCTATACATATGAATTTTTAGAAGAAAATAAAAATTTCTCTCTAAATTTCTTTAGTAATGAGAAAAAAGATATTTTGAATTTATGTGGAACAAAATCTGGAAGAATTATTGATAAAATGAACATTTCTGGGCTTTCACCCATAGAAGATAAAAATTCTATTTATTTTAATGAAGCAAAAATGGTCTTTATATGTAAAATTATCGCTTATCATGATATTCTTTCTGTTCAACTACTTGAACCTGAGATAGAGAAAAATTATCCCAAAGGGGATTATCATAGGATGTATACAGGAGAAATTATAAAGTGTTTGATTAAAAATAGCTAAAAAATTTTACCTAAAATAAAGTAATCAATTTAGTTCCACAAGATTTACAAATATGATTAATTAATTTTTTCTCAAAACACTCTTTATGGTATATTGCATTACAATGATTATTCCCACATTTAACAACTTGATCATTTTCTTCAAAAATACTATTACATACTGGACAATCAGAATAAAGGGCGGAATCTCCAAGTAATTTTGCTCTTACAATTTTTACATTACATGATTTAACTTGGTGTGTTTTCTTTTGTTCATATTTCATATCTTTTTTGATTGTTTGATGCATTCTAACTGCTGTTTGAACTGAAGCGGGGATTTTCAATAAATATAAACAATGAACACAACGGAAAACGGTTCCATCTCCTTGTTTATCTTGATTCTTTGCCCACATACTTGCACAACTAATATGAAGAGGAGTTGCACAATTTGGACAATATCTTCCGGAAATTGAGAAATTCGTCTTTGAAATGGGATCATCTGATTGAAAACAAATAGAGCATTTTTCAAAAGATTTTGTACCACGTAATCGAGCTATTAAACTCTTTTGATCCTCTGTTCCTTTCCTCATTTCCTTTTCACTGAGTAAAGGGGCAGCAATTTTTTTTAAAACTTTTCTTGAAATAATATTTTTTGATTTTAGTGGACTAGCTGGAGAAAAATCAATATTTGCTACTGCTAATTCATCTGCAAATCGTTCAATGGTTTGAGTATTATCTGCAAAGTTATAAATTCCCCCAGAAATGTCTGAAATTTGTTTTAAAATATTAAAATGTTCCACTTCCCCAATTCTAATCGTATCTATTTTCATTCCAAGTTGTTGAGAAAGATTTGCCATTTTAATAGGATCAACTTTAGAAGGAGATGCTTTTCCATCAGAAATGATTAATATTTTTGGTGAACGAGCACCATTTGTTCTAAGATCTTCTATCAATATTTTTATTGCTTTTCCTATAGATTCTCCTAATGCACTTGTTCCATGAGATTTTAGTGATTTAAAATACTGACTAAATTGATCATATTTGGCATTATCATTTATGTTAAAAATTTTTTTGGCTGATTTGTTTATGATTACTAAACCAAAGGATGAATTGCTTCCAACATTCGCATCATGATTTACTCTCCCTAAAACATATCTTAATAATCCTTGTTTACTGGCTTCAAGACGATTAGGGCTATAATCAGTACGAAACATAGAACGTGATGCATCTAATATAATTACGATGGATTCGGATAGATATTCAGGTATTTTTTCTCAGCTCGCATTATTTCAATTATATACTATTATATTATTTTATTGGTTAAAAAATAGGTTGGCAAATCTTAAATTGTTATTTCTTGAGGAATAATGTATATTTCTAGAATAAATTTTTCAATTATGTCGAATTGATAAATGTGATAGTAAATGAGTGAATTAGGATTTCTTAAAAAAATCAAACCTTTCTTTAATGATGGCGTAGATTTTAGCTTGGTTAAAAAACCAACAGATATTTTAGATTTTCCTTTCGTAGATCTCAAAGCAATGGAACCACAATGGCTTCCTTTCTTAGAAGATTTCGAAATCAAAACTATTCAAGAGCTTGCAAAATATCAAGAACCTCTAGAGATTGAGGGTATCGATCCTGAAGATATTAATAAATTAGCTATGATTGCTGAAATGATATTCTGGAGAATGACTCAAATTGCTGAATATGGTGAACAAAAAAAGAAAGTTGTTTTTCTAGGATTAGCAAATGCAGGAAAAACATCTGCCTTAACTGCCCTTTCAGAAAAGTATTCATCGATTAAAGAATTACTCCCAACTCGAGGATTAGAGAGACAGAATACTAAGATATTAGGATATGAACTTATGGCTTATGATTTTGGTGGTCAATCTGAGTATAGAGATCAATATTTTGCAAAAGCAGATATGTACTTTTCTGAAGCTGATATGATGGTATTCTGCTTTGATATTCAAGATACTGATAAATATGATGATTCTTTGACTTATCTTAAAAAAATAATTGAAACATATCAAAATTATAATCTATTCCTTCCAATATTAATAGTTTTTACTAAAATGGATCCCGATATAGCTAATGATGAAACTATTAATACAAATCGAATTTCAATTATTGAAAAAATTGAAAAAATGACTAATTCAAAATTTGATATTGGATATGCAAATAGCTCTATTTTTGAAAGGAATTCAATTGAAAATCTTTTCAGTTTAGCATTAAAACGGATTTCTACTTCTGGTGCCGTTATTCAAGAATTATTAAAAACAT
>CAYPTZ010000546.1:0-3230 GCA_964413395.1 uncultured archaeon
TTAATTTAAACATATTAGCTTTAGATTTTATTCTAAATATATTAATTTTTAAGTATTATTGGTAGTTAATTTCTTATAATATATTACTTAATTGAATGGAAATTATATAAAAAAATAACCTAAATTAATTTCTTTTACATTTCAATCATAATTCTAACTAATAATAATTAATAAATTCTTTTTAAAAAAAAAATATGAATTATTAAGTCAATGGTTATTTATTATATAATTTGTGATTGAGATTGCATAATTATTTGCATCTGTATAATCTAATGAATATAGATAACAAAATGCTATTGCAACATCATAATAATTAATGACTTTATGTTCAGGAGAATTTTCAATGGAATTCGCCGTTCGTGTGTTATTTGTATCATCAATATATCCTGTCGTAATGTTTATCCTCTCTATTTCCCATGTATAAGCTTTTTCCAGCGATTGGCTAATTGCCGTTTTAACGGTATCAGTAACATCTTTCGTGAGATAGATAAAATATAAGACAAAGCAGCTGACCATTTGATAACTAGTATCAGTTCCTGCCGCTTCTGTATAATATCCTTCAGGTTCTTGGTGACTAAAAAAGTCTGTCAGAAAATCATCCCCTTTTTGAATCAAAGGAATATTTTGTTGATTAAGGCCGATTTTATAGGCAATAAAAGCGCAAGCGGCCTGATTATTTGAATCTTCGAAGGTGGAATCAAAAATAATATTATCTAAAACTAATTCTGCACTCTCTTTCATTTTCGATATTACTGCATTTATTCGTGTCGAGATGGAATTTGCCCATATACTTGCCTCTAAAAAAGTGCATGATGCCAAAGCATAAACAAGAAAACGATAAAGTTCTTTTAATTCTCCACCTTCGATTGTGTGATCACTTTTCAGATGAGTGAGAGCTAATTCAATAGCTTTTAGTGACAGATCTGCTACTGTTGAATCATTATTTCTAATACTATAAATTACTGCCCAATAGGCACCTTCTCCTTGAACAACTGGATCTGTCCAAGAATTTTGATTCTGAATAAATTCTCCATTTGCATTTAAATATGTTGGTTTAAATTTAAATGATACAATTGTATCGATTGAATCTATACTCATTGCTTTTTGTAATATGGGATTCATTTCTCCGGTGTTTTCATCAAGATTATTATTATTATTTTCTGCAGACCAAATTACTGTCAAAGCAAAATAACTAGAAAAGCATATTATAATGATGATAAAACTACCTAAAACAATTTTTCTAAAAGATTTTTCTGAACTCAATTACATTATCTCCTAATATTTTTTACAAAAACCTCTTTTTAAGATAAAATAATTTTTTATATATATGTTGGTGGACCAAAGGTACTAAATTTTATAATTATTTTTTATGAAAAAATAGGTTTCTTTTCAATTTTAGTGTTATAACCGTATATACGAGAGATTATTTATTTACTCAGGTGATTTATATCGATTCCCCTCAGAACTACCAACTTTATATGAATCCCACCAATATAATAGCTAATTCACTAGGAAATTTTAATTATTTTATTTCAATATACTCAATTATTTATTTCTAGTGATTACAACAGAAGGTACAAAAAATAGAGTTTTTCTTTAGTTCTGAAATTGATGGAAGAGATGAGAAAAATGAAAAGCAACTCTCTATAATCTCAAAAATTCGTAACGATATAGAAGAAAATTTAAATCTTCATCTAAAAAATCGAGATTATGGCGATGAGGTAAAATCAATTGGCATTATACCAATTATAATGAAACAAGATTTGTTAGATAAAGGTTGGAGTAAAAAACGAAAATTATTCCAAAGGAAACAACAAAGTGCAGATTTTCGACTAAGAATTGATTATGATGATATAATTCTAGGAAATAAAGCTAGAAAAAAAAAATTGATCATTCTCACCACAATCCAATCTATCAGGATTCTCAGTAAAAGAGCAAAGAAAAGTTTTAATGCCATCCAGTTAGAAAAAGACATATTAAATCTTTTTCATACTACAATATACGAGCTAGAGAAATCAGATTGATTTTATTTACTCACAAGTAATGTAATATTCTTTTCAAGGAAAAAAAAGTTGAGTGTTTAATTGATAAAATTGAAAATCTTGAGGGCTGGTATTTTGAAGCCGAATTAATGGTAGAAAATCAAAATACATTAAATTCTGTCAAAGAACTCTTACTTGAATTTATTGATGCCATTGGATATGAGAAATCCGATATTATTGTCGAATCTTATTTGGAACTGATTCAGAATCGATAAATATTACCAGAATGAAGTATTGAGTTTTATTTTAATTGGGGTTCGATTCCCCCTCAGAGCCGCCACATTCTATTTTTTCTATTTTTAGCCAAAATAACGATTTGAGAAATTTCCAAGATTTTAGAAAAAAAAAATTAAAAACTGATTCTCCTTGAGAATCAAACCCTTTTTAATTTTTTTCAATATATATGGCCTAAAATTGTGCAAGCGTTTAAAATTAAATTATCATCTTTATATACTCTTATCATATTCAAAGATAAATATAAAATTATTGCTCCCAGATAATAAACCAAAATAGATTCATTGATCTTAATAAAAAATAAAAATCCAATTCCAAGGTCATATAAAAACATAAAGTGAATATCTCTGTGTAGCATAAAATTACGTTTGTTATTAATGACTATTTTTGCTAATTGAACCAGTTCATATAATTTTCTTTGATCTTCAGAAATGATTGGTGAAGTAATCATAATATATGGACAATATTTCTGATTTTTATTAATTAATTGTTCAACATTATTTTCTATTTTTTCTTGATTAATTATTATTTGATTATCTCTTAGAATTTGTATAAAATGATTAATACGTTCTTTAAATTTTGAAACATAATTTTGCTTATTTGCTTTAATTCTGTCTAATTCCCAACTTAAACTTTTTTATTGTTGGAGGCTTTTTATTCCACTTTTTAAATTGTCATCTTTTATCACCAGGAGGAAAAATTAATTTAAATTGCTTATTAAATTCTGATATTATTGATTTTTTCCTCCAGTTTGAAAAAAAAGAAAGTTTAATTTGTGCTTTTGGAACATATTCCTCTTGAGTATTAATCTCAAATAATGCATATGTTATTAAAAACATATTTATTGCAACACAACTAAAAGAAATCTTATAAATCCAAAGATATGAATTTTCATAATTATAAGGAGTCATGATAAAATAACTTGGTCAAGTTCCAAATCTATCATTACTCTCA
>CAYPTZ010000547.1:0-3228 GCA_964413395.1 uncultured archaeon
TTTTAAATAATTAACTATATTTCTAAAAATAAATTTATTAATAACGGAGAAAAAAATTTTAAAAAAAAAAAAAAAAATCGATGACATTGATAATGAATTACTAACCCTTCTCTATCAAGATGGAAGAGAAAAATTAACTAATTTGGGAAAAAAAATCACGAGTGAAAAAAAAAAAACTGGAATGTCACATGTCGCAGTTCAAAAAAGGATCCAAAATTTAGAAGAAGATCTGATTAAAATTCAAGCTAATACAAATATTAATGAAATTGAGTATGATTCTACTTATATCCTGATAGAAACTAAAGACTATGAAACTCAAAGAAGATTAATTGAAAAAACTAAATTATGTCCTAGAGTAAGATTAATGGAGTTACTCTCAGGAAAATATAATATTTTAATAAATGTATGCACTCCTGCAATCAACGAATCAAATTGCTTTATCAACAGTGTTATCAAATCAGACGATATGATTAGAAGCTATAAAATTTTAAATAGCACTCATAATGTTAAACCTAAATTTATTCCTATTAGTTTTATTTCAGAAAAATCACGAAAAGAAGATCGAGCACCTTGTGGGAATAATTGTCTTTTTTGTGGAATGTATAAGGATGGAACATGTTTAGGATGTCCTGCAACGCATTTTCCAGAAAAAAAATATAAAGACCATTTTAACTAAAAAAAACCTTATTTTAGTCAAAAAAATGATCTCTTTAAATGGAAAAAAAAACAAAACTATTATAAGAAAATGGAATTTGAAATCGACGATCCTGCTGATATTACCAAAATAAAAAAACTTGATGCTGCTTTAGATTTACTTCGCTCTGCCGAAGCAAATATTAATGGATTATTTAATGGCTTGAATAAAGTCATTTCAACCACTCGGAATGATTTTTTAGAATTGGAAAATCAACAAAATCACTTAGAAGCGCAAAAACGTGATTTGCAAAAAAAAGCTCAAAAACAAGAACAGAAAATTTCTGGTTTAACTAATGAACAAGAAATTTTACTCTCAGAATACGCTCAAGTAAAAGGTGAACTTGAAAAACTTACAAAAATGGCTAGTGGTGCAGATAATTTTAGTTTTCAAGATATGAAAGCAACACTTTCAATCTATAGAGTACTATTAGAGGAAATTTTTCAAAGTCAACCTCATTTTAAAGTATTACATTTACTTCATGGTGCGACAGACGAAATGCATTTTGATCAATTGAAAGGTGCTTCGGGAATTGAAGGAGCTATGATACTACGTGCTTGTCATGAATTAGAAAAGGTTAATTTAGTGAAGTATGATCTTGAAACAAAAATGGTAAAATTAGAAAAAAGGCTCTTTCCAAAAAAGAAAAAAGAAACTGTTGGAAAAATTTATTAACTTTTTTTTTTTTTCAAATCGCTCTTACCTCTTATAGGGACGACCTCTCAACCAACTTTCCATAAATAATGTATTAAATAAACTAATATGTTTACTATCTTCTGTCTTTATTATTAAGAATTTATCTGAATTCTCTCCAATAGCTGCAAAAAATAATTCTTCTCCATCACGTAAAATACTAAATCGATCCATATCTGAATATTCTCTAAGTGAAATATTATCAAAAATTTCTAATTGCTCCACTATTTCCTTATGTCCAGTATTTCCTATTGAAATATTACATGACACTTTAATATTTATTCGTGATTGAACTTCAAATAATTCTAATTCTCCAATATCAGCAATAGTGGGTGCAGTAATATTAATATTATGAACACTTCTTCCTAATATATCTTTAATTTCTTTGATAATTTCTTTTCTAGATAAATATTGATTAGAATCTTTTGATTTATTTAATTGAAACAACTCGTCTTCCAAATGTTCTACTTTAAGATCTGCTGCTTCTAAATCATTTTTTAGAAAATCTCTTTCTTTCTTTAAATCCTCAATTTCTTTTTGAAGTGATGTTGTTTTTTGATCAGGATCTTCGATAATCTTTCACCTAATGGAAATAATATTTTAATTTATGATATTTTATGTTATTAACTTTATTTTAAATATTTTTCTTCATATAATTAAAATGATAATTAAGAAAGAAAATAAAAAATCTTAAGAAAAATCATTTGACATTATTTATAATATTTCAAAAAAATAATATATTATCATTCTTTTCTCGTAAATGTAAATTTAGTTCCATATATTTGAGTTTTTAATTCTTCTCCCTTTCTATTTATCTTAGTTCTTTGAATTTGGCTATAATCTTCCGTTGTTAGTTGAAAATTATGCCTTTTAAAATATTCTAAAAAGAGGAATTTGACAAATTTTGAAAAATTTAATCCTAGGCTATGTTCTCCTTCAAAAATAAACTCATTTTCTTTACTTTGATAATTATGTTTATTATACCAATTCTGACCTTCTTTGGAAAAAACAATTTTGAGTACACTCTTGACTCTTTCAATAACATCAGTATAGATCTGTGCAAAATATTTTTTATTATCTTCTGAAGCTAAATCAAATGCAGCATTAGTATCAGATTCTCCGTTTTGATAGGATATTTGAGCACTTTGTTTCAAAGTTTCTTCAGAGGCATCTTCAATAAGTTTACGAAAAATATTATAGCTAATTATTAATTTAGGATTTGGATGATCGGGATTAAGTGGATTCATAGATATCCATGTGATAATTGCTTGTTTTATTAATTTCGAAGTGGATTTAACATTGTATTCTTGCTTGATCTGGTTTAATCCTTCCATTACCCATGATTTCAAACGGATTGAATATATTTTTGATTCAGATTTTGGCTTCTTTTTAATAATTGGTTCTGGAATACGTTTTGAATCCATTTTTGGGATTTTAACTAAATCTTGTTTAGAAATAGGGCATATCTCATTTACTGAGACTTGTTTTAAATCCAATTTTGGAATCTTTTTTATGTCAGATTTTGAGTTTGGCATTAAATTATCACACTTAATTTTGAGTATTTAGCAAAGTAATAAAAATAAAAAAAAAAAAGAGAAAATTTAGTTTATATAGTATGAATTTAAATTGAGGTTTAGATTTTGGTAACATAATTTTCCCCTTTTTTTTACATGAATTCTTCTTATTACACAGACTTTAATAAATAATTGTAATACTCTAATGTATTTATTTTTTCATCGAATAATTCAATGAAAAGAAATAAAATAGTATTACAATATATTTTAGGTAATACTATATATATAAATCATTATTTTTGTAATACACACAAAAAAAAAGGATAA
>CAYPTZ010000548.1:0-3222 GCA_964413395.1 uncultured archaeon
CTATGTGTTTATAGGCTTATACTCAATTAATATTCATTTTCGGACAGGCTCCTAGTTAAGATTTATAATTTCAGTTTTTCTTAATACAGCTTATGCAAAAATTGTAAATATTACTTTATCTCTTAGCCCATTTTTTTAAATATTGTATCAATAATATTATCAAGCGCTTTAAGAAATTTTTCCAGTTCAATATCATTAAATGCTTTAGGAATTTTAACTTTTCATTATTGTATTTATTTTCAATATTAATACATGCGAGGATAGTAGTATAATAAAGTAGAACCAAGGGTTTTAAAAAAGTGAATTATTTATAAAACAATATTATTGATTTTGTAAAGGGGTATATCTTTGATGTTTAACATAAATGATAAAATTAAAGTTTTTATAAGTTCAGATTGTAAAAAGATAGAATACAAGGTTTTAAGGAAGGCAATAAAGCAGCTTCTCGAAAAAACAGGTATTATAAGTGCATATGTTTTTGAAAACTATGGAGCCTCAACATTAACTGCTGAAGATAGTTTTTTAGATAAACTAGATGACAGCCATGTTGTTCTATTTTTAATTGATAATAAGCTTAAAAATGGAGCTGTTACATCAGGCATAATGAAGGAATATCGAAGAGCAAATGATTTAAATAAAAAGGCCTTTTATTTATTTTGTAATTCAACTAATAATAGAAAAACTATTATTCAAAAGGAGATAATAAATAAAGGGGCTCCTACATACTATGAGGTTGCAAAATTTGAAGATTTTATTAAAGAAAGTTTTGATAATATTACAAATGATATTATTGATGTATATAAATTATATTGTAAAGGTAAAATAGAGAGATTAGATGTTTATAATCCAAATAAGGAAGAATATTCAAGTATTAATATAAATCAAGAACATTTTATTTCTTCTGATATAGACAAACAATATTTTAAACAGTTTGTAAAATCGAAAGATTTAATTTGGAACACTATTTTTAATAAAAATTGGGAATTAGAAAAATCAGACAATTTTATTGATGAATTCACTTCTATTTTTTTACGACACTTAGTTGGAAAATTATCTTTTTCTAAAATAGATTTAGAAAATTTTAAAAGTGAACTAAAAAAAGAAAAAATAAATAGTTTTATTTTTAAAAGATGGGAAGCAATTGAAGCTTATTATAATGATGATTTAGAACTGGCAATTAAAAATTTATATCAGTTATATAATGAAAATATAATTGATATTCCGGAATGGATTAAAAACGATATTTTAATTGATATTAGACATATTGAGAATGTTAATTTTAGAAAAAACAATCAATTTGGAATACCACAAGCACAATCAAAATTAGATGCAAGTAATGCATTTTTAGCATTTCCTATAGTTGATAGGCTTGGATATGATATTTATGAGGAGATTTTAAATGAGATATTTGAGATAACAGTTCAATCACCGGGTTCTTTTAGAATGAGTAATAGTTTAAAAGGAATATTTGAAAAGATTGAAAAATATATTTTTGTTGCGATCTATTATGGTTCCCTTATCCATATTCTTTTGAGTAGGCAGTTATTGATGGAAGCTACTTTCCATTTTTCTCAGTATTATTCAGATCAATGGCTGAAGTACTTATGTATGGAAATGGCTGTTTTAAATGGTGAACCAGGAAAAATTAAAAAAATATTTTCTCATTTCATTTCTTATTTCAATGTTTCTAGTTATGAAAAAGTATATAGTTTATATAATTTAACAAATATGTCACCAATAAAATTAATGCGAGATGAAACAAAATTAACAGTTCTGCAAGTTATAGGATACTATTTATCTGATGAAGATTATTTGAGGTGTGAAGATGAAGTATTTGAAATTGCAGATTCTTGGGTAAAAGATGAAAAAAGAATTGTTGCTATTGGATTTCCACTGATTGAATTTATCCAAAAAAATATTAAAAGAATAAATACTAATAAAGTTCTTGAATTTGCACTTGTGGTGTTAGAAGAAAAATTATTGAGATTTTTTGATAATATTTTTAGTGCATTAATCTATTTAGATTGGGATAGGGTAGATAATGTTTTAATTGAAAAAATAATCGCCGAAATAGAAAATTTAATAAAAGACGTAGAGCTAAGAAAAAAATTTAGTAATTTAGGAAGTTTGATTGTTTATATGCGAAAAAATTGTCTTGAATATACTAAACATTGGGATGGCTTAATACAAAAAGAATGGATAGATTTATATAAAAATATCTATGATTTAGAAATAATAGATTTAACTCAAGATACCACTACTGCTTATATAATAAAATATATAAATCAGGTAGAAGAAAGAAATAAAATTCAAGGTAAGAATGGAAAATATCATGGATATGGAAATAATCCTCAAGAGATCATAATTAATATTATAAATGATGTAAACAGTACAGAAATTGATTTTAATTCTATAAATAAAGAGTTATTGCCTATTTTATTAAAAGTACTATATAACAAACATCAAACAACTGATGAAAAGACTTTTTGTTTTAAGTTGCTAATGAATTTAGAATCTAAATGTAAGACTAATAATTTTAATTATGATTGGACTTCTTTTTCAAACCGAATATTTAAATATAAAAATAAAGTATTATTAGCTAATGAAGTGTTCGGTTTTAAAATTTATAGTTTATCTATATTAAAGCTTTATGCTTTTTTTTATGAAGTGATAAATGGTTATCAAAATGAACAAGAAGCACTATCAATATTTGCTGAGCTTTCTAATTTAGATAGACTTGATAGCATTAAGTTTATAGAAGGAATTAACGATTATATAAAATATTTCAAGACAATTAATGATATGGAAATACCTTATTTAACTTACATTTTACAAATAATTTTTAGCAAATCTTATGATGAGTATTTTAAGATAAGAGTTGAATCAGTAGCATGCTTGGGAGCCTTATGTGATACAGTTTTTAAAGATATTATAATTTCTAGATTATCGGAAATGATCGAAGATTCAGATTATAGAGTAAGACTAAAAGTTTTATGGCAACTGGATAAAATAAGAAAAATCAATAAACAATATTTTAATCATATTTTGCAAAAAGCGAAAGTAGATAATAATTTTATAATCAGATTATGGCTTAAAAAAAATCTTAAATATTAAATAATTATCTTATTGCAAATTTAAACACATCTTTTAGTATCTTTAGCTTATAACTCGGCTTACAGGCTAACTCCAATAAATTTTTTAAGGGCTAGAGATAGAGCTTTA
>CAYPTZ010000549.1:0-3222 GCA_964413395.1 uncultured archaeon
TTTTATTAAATGATATAAACATATGAAACTAAATATTTTTATGAATTTTGTGTATTCTTTTAGGAAAATAAAAAAATTTTCTATTGAAATCAAAAATAATTTTTCATATACATTTGAGATTGAAAATTCTCCATTTTGAGATTTTTCATTATTTTTTGTCTTTCTTGAGAAATTTAACAATTGGATCTTCGAGATTTTTGCAATCTAATGTTTGTTTGAAGTTTTCTGTATGGACGGGAAAATATTGATCTTGGTAATTCACTCCAGTATAATCGATAGAAATAGTATCTTTAGTTTCGATTATTTCCCCTTCTAATATCACTTCCTTTTTTATGAATTTATCTAATAAGGGATCTTGCATCCATCGCATCACTCTTGTACGAATCGAAATTTCGTTCCATTTTTTAAAATGATCTGTTGGTTTTAGAAAATATATTGGACCTTCCGATAATGTTCCTTCTGCACTTTGACATGTGCCTATGATTCCTTTAATTTTTCCTTTATATATTCCCATATTCTTATATATAATTATGGAAGAATATTTTAAAAAATATTGTTAATCATCAAAGACAGATGATTTACTCCTGAATTTGATGCAATATGATTGAAATACAATATTTCCATCCAAACCAAGAATAATTATCTCTATTCGCAATAAAAACTATAAGTATTTAATTAAAGGAATGGAGATCTTCAATGCACCCTCATTTATTCAGAAATGCAATAAAAACTAAGTGCATTGATCATGAGTTAACTAATTATGAATTAAGAGATATCTTATTCCCGTATTTTAGATTTTGAGTTCTCAAGATGGACTAATCGGTTGACATATAATTAAAATTTCAATCAATACAGACCCCTTTTTTATAATCAATATTATCCATTGGCGAGGTTGAGAAATTCTTCTTCAGTTAAAATGGAAATGCCTAAACTTCTGGCTTTTTGATTTTTGCTACTTTCAGATTCGGGTGTGTTGGTGATAAGATAAGAAAGATCTTTTGTCACAGATGATTTAAATTCGCCTCCATTAGATTCAACTAGTAATTTGGCCTCTTTACGAGTAATTTTATTTAATTTACCAGTAAAACAAAAAGATTTTTCAAATAATACCCTTTGAGCTTGGTTTTTTTCTTTTATAATGTTAATATTACCAGAGTTTAGAACCAGATTCATTTCTGAGTAGTTATTTTTTATTCCTTCTTGAATTTTCTGAGCTAATATTTCACCTATTTGATTCACACTTACTAAATCTTCTAAAGGACTATCCTTTATTTTATCAAGTGAATCATAACCTGCTTTAACTATGAGATTAATTAATTTCTCACCTGCTCCTTCAATATCAAATCCTGCAATAAATCGTGGTAAAGAAATCTCTTTAATACTAAATAAATTTGATAAAGCTCGTTCAGCAGATTTTTTTCCTTGATTTTCTAAATTCATAATATCTTCATGTTTTAAACTATATAAATGAGAAATAGTTTTTATACGCCCTGAATTAAATAGTTGTCCTAATAATTTATCTCCGAAATATCTGATTTCAAGTTTATTCAGCCATTTTTGTAATCGATGGAAATGACGTTTAGAACAATTCTCATTTGGACAATATAACCGGGTTATTTCGTTTACCAATTTGGTTTTACATGTTGAACAGGTAGAAGGTTGTATTATTTTTTTTGCATTTTTAGGATTTTTCACTACACGCATGATTTTCGGAATTATTTCACCGCGTTTTACAATAATCACTTGAGAACCTATTTTTAAGTTCAAGTTATTAATTAATCCTGGATTTGCAAGACTAGCGCGTTGTACGGTACTACCCGCAATTTCAACAGGGATAACAACGGCAACCGGAGTATAAATTGATCCACTTTCGCTCCACTCAACATCTAAAACCGTGGTGATAATTTCATTGGGTGGAAATTTGAAGGCAATTTGTTTTTTTGGGCGAGTTCTCTCCATATCTTCCCAATCAATTTCATTATTCTTAATTACTAAACCATCAATATCATAATCTAGTTCATTTCGCAATTTATCTATAACTTCTTGACGATATTGAATTATTTCTTCAACAGAAGAATAAATTTTTGTTTCAACTGTTGTAAATTGATTCTTATTTAACCAATCTATTTTCGAAAGCTCATCAGAAAAGGGATTTGTTAAATTTTTTGAATTATATACAATGATTTCTAAATCATCAGATCCTTTTCCATCTTTACGTTTTGCAATTCCTGAAGCACTATTACGACAATTTTTTTGATCAGAATACTTTTTATTAAATACACTATGAAGCATTATGATTTCACCCCTTACTGCTCCTGAAAACTGTTCTGATACTTGCTGAGGAACACCATTCATTTTTCTAACGTTTATAGTGATATCATCCCCTATTTTGCCATTGCCACGTGAAACAGCCCGATTGAAACGTCCATTTAGATATTGTAATTCGACACTTATGCCGTCTAATTTATATTGTGTAATATATTGTGAATAAATATGATCAGATGCCCATTTTTTAAATTCAATTGATTGTGTGGCTTTTGCCTGGGAATTCATGGGCATTATGTGTTTTACTTTTGCAAATTGAGTGCTAGAATCATTTCCAACGAGATTTATCACTGGATGTGTTGGATCTAATGTAATTAATTCATCCATTAAAAGATCGAATTTAGCATCAGAAATTTCTGGTTTAGAATTATAGTAAAGATTTTGATGATAGAGAATTTGTTCTGCTAGTTTTTTTATCTTTTTTTCTTTTTGCATTGTTGTCTTGACCATTTCCTTTCTTATTATATTATTGTAAATCAATTATTTAAATGGCTTTGTTTATTGAGTCTCAATAAAAAAAAGATTTGATTGAGAACAGTCTAAAATTTTCCAATATTTAAAAATTACTTACTATTCCCATAAATAATATATCATTCTCTTCATCTGTTCCTTTCACAATTGTAAATATATCAATTTCAGTATCTAATTAATGTTTACATTAATTTTACCATAATTTTAAAAATGAATAATACCTTTCTACAACGATTTACTACTTTTCAGGTAATTAAAATAAAAAAATTATTTTCGATTGATAAGTATTTTAATTTTGGCGGCTCTGAGGGGGAATCGAAACAAACCTCCAGAGGCTTTTATTAACCCATTATTTATGCACTTATATCACCAGGAGTGAAAATCTCAATTTTAGTGTGATAAATTTTTATTAATTCAAAGTTAAAC
>CAYPTZ010000550.1:0-3213 GCA_964413395.1 uncultured archaeon
ATTTCGGGGAGTTTCATTGTATTCATCGACTATTCACTCGATATGATTGGTATTCCTCTGATTATTTTTATAATAGTGGTTAAATTAGGTCGCATCCATTCGGGATTATGATATAATTGTGGTCAAATTTGGGTGCATCCATTTGAAATTATACCCTTAAAATTCGTTGAAATATTTTGGATGGAATCCGTTAAAAGTCTGTGATACCCGACAGAGGTGCCATTCTTTTCATTATATCTATTGCATATCGAAACATTATGAGCAAAATGATTCAATATTTTGTTATGTAGAATCTTATTTTTTACACAAAATCAAATCAGTTTTATTCTCAATTAGAAAGTCAAGGAAATTTTTTTTTATAGTAATGACATCATACGTATTTCTTCCGTATCTCTTATGTATGATAGCGTATTTCAAACATTTCCTTGATTTTAATGGTGAATTTTTAATTATTCAAAAAATTTTTCAATATTTGAATTCTCTATTTGTTTTTTTCTAGTTCTCTTAAATTTGGGGAAAAAACGCCAAGTTTGCTGTCTATTCTCTATATAAAGATCTGGAAATTCTTTTTTTAAAGCGCTCTCCTCAATAACTGATAAAAACAGATAAAATTCTACTTCTATTACCCAAATAATCCAAACTCAATAATGATTCTGTAAGGATTCTCCAAAGGGGCTAATATAACCACTCCAAGAAGGCTCTAAGGCTTAAAAAAGGGATAGCAATTATAACCGCCGCGTATTGGGAATATCTTATACGATTATAGATTCCCGTCGAAACCAGTCCTTGATCTCGATGTCGATACAAATATATCCATGCATAAACCGAAAAAATAATAGCCAAGAGGGTAACTGAATATTTAAAGGGGAGAACCGCGAGATCTTGGTTACCCAAGGGTGTTTGGATGAATAAACTTAGATAGAGAAAAAAAGGAATTGTCATTAATCCAAAGTAAAAACTTGCGCTTGGCATATATTGGAAAAAAATAACTAAGATACTTGAAATATTGATTATAATCTGTTTTAATCACTTCATTTATATCTAATCCTAAATATTTATCAAGATGGGCAGAAGTAGTACCATAAATCTTTATTTCTGTCCCATACGTCCAATCATCACCTGCTTCGAAAAATTGATTATATTATTCATAATACAAGGTTCTTTATATTTGATTATTTTGCAAGGTTCTGGTTTTAATGAATATTGTTTGAATTTAATTTGTCCTTTTAATAAACAAATTTGTAAAAAAATCTTTTAACTGTTAATACCCTATTTATCCAATTCAGAAGGTGGATTTTTTAAAAATCTTAAAGTTTCTTGTCTTTCTTCCTTTGTTCCTTCACATTTCCATGTCCATGCTACTTCTTTCTTCTTTGGATTTTTCAAGTCTTGGTAAGTAAGATATTTCAAATTGGAATTTTCATAGATAATCGGATTAATAGGGTTAATAAAGGAAAATGGCACATGAAATAATCTTATCTTCACTAATTTTCCCATTACATTAATGGTGATATTCCATTCCCCAATTTTTCCAATATTGGGAACAAATGCAAATGCTAAGATGCCCTGACTTCCTAATGTTCCCACATCTGAAGCAGAAAACCCTGCAATATTAAAATCAATTTCTTGGATAGCAGACCATTCAATAAATTGTTTCTTTTGGAGAAATCTTTTTAATGATACTCCATTCTGAGAAAAAATTACTTTCTTTTTATATCGATAATTTATAAAATAAAAGAGACTAAATCCTATTAATCCCACCAACAAGGTGTAGATTATTAGTTCGTAAATATTTTGAAAATATTTGCTAGGATTTAAATAAGTTTGAAGGATAAGTCCTAAAAATACAATTAATCCAAAGTATCCCAAATAAATCATTGCATTTTCAGGATATTTTAGAGTATATTCATCATCATGTTCCATTTTTTTACACAATCCAGATTTTTTAATTAATTAAGGTAAATAAATAAAAAAATTAAATCTTTTTAAAATACACATGGTATATCATTATTATCGTTTTTGTCAAGGTACATTAAGACACCTATAGAAATTGCACAAGTAACCCATGGAACAATTCTAAGCCACAAAATACCAGAACCACTTGCAGCAATCGCAGCAAGTTCAAAGGCAAATAGAACATAATATAATGCTTTAAACCAAAACGATTGAAATGAAAATGCTGTCCAGATATATCCCACAAAATCAAGTAGAAGTCCTAAAATGGTACTAACAAATGTTGTAAAACTAATCGAACCTAAGAAAAACAAAATAAATGTATTAATAATTCCAACAAATCCCATTGCTCCAAGATTAACTAGAGCCACTTGCATAACTTTTTGTATGAAAGACCCACTTGGATCAAATGCAATTCCCACTAGTAATTGAACAAAATTCACTATGATGTATAGTATCCAATATTCGGTTTCCATCGGTCCTATTCCGAGGTTTTTTCCACATTCTGGATTACTTAATACGTTCAAAAACCGGATTAAGGCTAAACTATAATATTGATCACCTAGTTGTTTTTCACCAATAGCACGAAATATCATAGTTAATGCAATAAATGATGCAACTTCAAAATCAATTTCTTCGGCGAATCCATATACACTTTTTAATTCTTGGGTTGCTTTTTCACTAAAACAGCTAGCAATAATGCTCAACTCTGCTTTTTCATCTTCTATTAAATCATGGACTGAATCCCAAGCCATTTCATCATTTTTATCAGAAATGCCATCAGGTGTCCCATGACCAACAATTATGAGAATTGTAGTAAAATAATTGTCAAGGATTCCATTTTCTAATTCAGTAATAGATACTTGAATGTATTCTACATTCAATATATGGTTTTCACGGGCCAATTTGTTGAGATTCACTTTTAAGTTTACAGTTGGAAAATTTGGAACATTTTGGATCTCCTCAATTGATTTTTCATATTGCATTTTCTTATTGAGATTTCGATTTTGAATTTCTTCTTCAATTATATTACAAGTCTCATCTAAGATATCATCTTGACCTACTTCAACAATAAGAATATCAGATCTTAAGTTTCTATTTGTTGCTGCTGCATTAGTTCCAATTATTGCAAATGATATAATTATTATAAGAACTAATCCAGAAGATTTTAATTTTAATTTTTAAAAATAAAAAAAGTGTAGCAAAGAGTAAACCATTTTTCTTGAATCTAATAAAGGAAATTAATGAAGAAATCAAGGT
>CAYPTZ010000551.1:0-3205 GCA_964413395.1 uncultured archaeon
TTACATTTGAATAAGGGTGTAGTTTTTTTATTCACTTTAGCTTGGTTATGCTGAATTGGTTTTGGTTGAGAACCATAACCTGCTTTCTTCCGATCATAACGACGCTTGCTTTGAGCCATTTTTCGATCTTTGCCCTTCTTATAAATGGAAACTTTATGTTCTGTATGAGTTTTACATCGAGGACAATATTTTTTAGCAGTTTTGGGAAATTTCATTTCTCTATCACATCGCTATTAATGTGTTTTGAAATACCACATTTATTTTTAATTTTTGTATTTTATGAATTTATTACTCTGGAAAATTGATATTTCCATTTGATTTTTAAAAAATTTTTTAAGATTATCTTGGAATAATGGAAATTTTAGATTAAAGAATTGACAAATATATAAATTCCTAAAATTAAAATATTGAACTGTAAAATTTTAGGCAAAATAAAAAAAAAAGATTGACCCAAAGATTCTCAAGCATTTTCACCCTTTCAATTAAACTATTTTTGATCCAAATACTAACTAGACAAGAGTTTTTTTAAAATAAATGTCTTTTTTAAAAAGAAAATTAGTATAGAAAGATTGAAAAGATAAATGATAAAAACGTATCTTAGCTTAGCAATAGAAAATTATTATAAATTTTAATGCTTAATATCATTGGTTTATAATGAATTTTCACAATACAGATATTATTTCTGCAAAACAATTTAATCGGGAAAAAATTGAATATCTAATTGCTCTAGCTAAAAAAATTGAATTAAATAAAGAGAAATATATATCATTATTACAAGGTAAAATAATGGCCACTTTATTTTTCGAACCAAGTACTAGAACCAGATTATCATTTGAAAGTGCTTTTTCATACTTAGGAGGTAAAGCAATTGGATTTTCTTCTCAAGATTCTACTTCTGTTAAAAAGGGAGAAACATTAGCTGATACCTTTAGAGTAGTATCTAATTATGCAGATATAATAGTAATTCGACACCCCAAAGAAGGCGTCGCAAAATTAGCCCAAAAGTTTTCAAAAGTTCCAATTGTAAATGCAGGTAATGGATCCCAAGAACATCCAACTCAAGGTCTTCTTGATTGTTTAGCAATATTTGAAATGAAAGGAAAAATTGATGGATTAAATATTGGTCTTATTGGTGATTTAAAATATGGTAGAACAGTTCATTCTTTAGCCCATTTACTTTCTAATTTTGATACTAATTTATATTTTATCAGTCCAAAACAATTGAAGATGCAATATAGAGTGATAAATGCTTTAGAAGAAAAAAAAAAAAATTTCATAGAAACAGATAAATTTCACGAAACATTGCCAAAATTAGATGTAATCTATATGACTCGGATACAAAAAGAGCGTTTTGGTGATTTAGAAGAATATGATAAAGTCAAAAATGCCTATATTTTAACAAAAAAAGAAATGGTATATATTAAAGAAGATGCAATCATATTGCATCCTTTACCAAGAATTAATGAAATATCACCAGAAATAGATTCAGATCCTAGAGCTAAATATTTCGATCAAACATACTATGGAATTATGATGAGAAAAGCTATTTTAGCATCATTAATTTTAGAAAAAATTGAATAAAATTAATATTGATGATAATATGGATTTGTGTTTAAATGACAGAAAAAAGAATTAATAAAAATATCCTTAAAGCTTTAGGTAGTCATTTTGCAGTTTTAGGTTCTGATATAAGAATTATAATTTTACGACTGCTTTCAAATCAGAAAATTCCAATAGAATTTAATGAGATTCATAAAATATTACAACCTTATTTTTCTGAAAACATAAACACTGCATACCATTTGAAAAAATTAAAAAATCAAAATCTAATCATAGGTGATGATAAAGGATATTTATTGACAGATATTGGGACCCAAATCGTAGGAAAAATGAATGAATTTGAAGAAATGTTGACGTCCAATCCCACTATTTTGGTCAGAACTTCAAAATATTCTTTAGAACCGTTCGATGAATCAATTATCGAGAAAAATCTGATTCTTGAAGCAAATATGATTCCAAGTCAAGCAAAGAGTATTGCAAATGAAGCAAAAATCAGACTAAAAAAAGCAAATGTAACTTATTTAACAACTCCATTAATTCGTGAATATATAAATGCAATATTAATTGAAAATCAATATGAAGATTATCGTCATAAGTTAACTAGATTAGGATTACCCCCCTATGATATAGAACAATTACTACAACAACAAATGTATGACAATCCTGATGGTCTAAAAAAGCATTTGGGCACCATCATTCTGGAGCAATATCTTCTTCTGAATCAAATCCCACAAAAATTTGCAGATAATTTACTTTCTGGTAAATTTATATTGTCAGATTTAAAACATTTTGGATTAACTCCTATTGAATTAATTATTTCGGGAAAGAATTTAATTTCAATTTTAAGCAGATATCACACATCAATGGAAAATAATACTGAAAATCCACAATATGAAGAAAAATCACAACTATTTGATTTAGAATTTTCTTTTTTTTTACAAGTTTTTCAAAGTTTTATCAATAAAATCCAACCATTCTTTTCAAAAGGGTTAGTGATAATTCGATTTGATGAATTTTTAGAAAAATTTAATGATACATATACTAAAGACGATTTGAAAATTTTATTAACTCTAGGTATAAAAACAAAAAACCAACCATATCAAATTTCCTTAGGAATTTCATTAAAAGCTAATTTAGCTGAAATAAAGCCTTTATTAGAACTATATCTAAATAATGATGATAAAATTTTACTAATGAGTATAAAACTGCCAAATTTTCAGATACATTATGATAAATTGTACCTCAAAGAAATTACTCAATCAAATTCCTTTACCGAATTAAAGGAATTAACTCAGCAAATGATCGAATTGATAGTAAAAAAAAAAGCAATTTTTGATCAATTTTATCAAAGAGGAAATCCAAAAGCAGAACATATTTATTCAAATCTTAAAGTTCCTCTTACTTATGAATCAGCAGATCGGATTAATCCTTCAATTATTATGGAAAAAATATCTATAAATGTTTTAAAGATTTATTTAGAAAATGAAAAAGATGAAAAATCTTTTTTTAAGCAATTAGAAAAGGCAATATATGAGGTTTTTGATTATTTTGACCAAAAATCGAACTTATTAATAAAAAATATTAATAGTTTCAGAGAATGGCCTTTGATATCTTCAATAATTTTTAAAAATAAAGATTTTATCAT
>CAYPTZ010000552.1:0-1353 GCA_964413395.1 uncultured archaeon
TGGGAGAAGGGCGGGCGCATCATCGACCTCTCCTCACACGATGTGCTCATCCACACCGAAGCTACCGACACGGAGGAACTCACGCGGCTGAAGAAGTCCCTGCTATCGAGCACCATCAAGTATGACTGGTCGCAGCATGATCCCGACCTCTACGTCAATTCCATCGTCCTGACCGAGAACTTGCTCTACGTGGCAGGTCCGCCGGCGATCCGAAACGAAACGACCGTCGAAGCACTCGAGAAATGGCAAGGGAAGCGAGGCGGAAACCTCTGGTGTCTCGCCACGCCGAACGGCAAGAAGGTGTCTGAGTTGCGGCTTCCATCACCGACCGTCTACGAAGGCATGGCTGTCGCCTATGGGAAGCTCTATGTGGCCCTGAAGGACGGATCGGTGCTTTGTCTGGACGAGGAGGCACGGTAGGGTGCGTGCTCGCACGCGCACAAACAACAATGAACACACGGAAGAGAATCATGAGCCGGAAAAAACCGGTGACACGACTCGCCTTCACGGCGACCCTCCTCGTATGCGGTGTGGCCGCGGCAGCAGAGAGTTCCTTCTACAAGGGCCCGCCGCTCTTCTCCACCCGCCCAAGCGACCGGTAGGTCTCTACATGAGTACCGCCAATGCTGATCCATGGCCCCGGTCGCGCGGCGGGGAGGTCGCGTTGGCTGCCTCCCCCGACCATCTACGGTGGCACCTGGCGATTCCGTCACACAGCGGCCTTCCCTTACGCCGTCATCCGCTCGGTCACGTGGATCGCGCGTCGGCGCCGCGGGTCGCTCCCCGACTAGCGGCGGCCAAGGCGTCCATGTACAGTGTCGGCCGAGCGCGGCGGGCGTGTCCGGAGAGGAACGGCGGCGCCTTCGCCGACGCGATGCTCGGGCTGGCGGGTGACGAGAACCACGAATGACCACGAGTGACATGGCGAGAGAGGCCGAATGACGATGAACAGCAGACACTCGGCGACCATCGCGCTGCTTGCGCTGGCGGCAGCCACCCTGACCTTGGGGCTCGCAGCGGCGGGAGAGACCTCGTTCTACAAGCGCCCCGCGCTCTTCTCCACTCGGCCGTCGCAAACGAAATCCCTTCAGACCATCAAGCGCTTCGGCCCGGTGGGCATGGGGATCGACTTGGTCCAGCCGGCCTTCGCAATGAAGATCCACAGCATTGAGGAAGGCTCGCCGGCCGCAGCCGCCGGCAAGCTGAAGAAGAGCCAGATCATCGAGACGATCAACGGCCAGAAACTCAAGGACATCGATCCGCGAATCCAGTTGGGTCAGATCCTGGCAGAGGCCGAGGCGACCGATGGCGTGCTCGAGTTCATGGTCAAAGACCAGCCCAACGCCAAAGCGC
>CAYPTZ010000552.1:1363-3205 GCA_964413395.1 uncultured archaeon
GAAGTGATCGTCAAGGTCCCCATTCTCGGCGCCTACAGCGACACCTGGCCGCTGGATTGTCCCAAGTCGGACAAGATCGTCCGCAACTTTGCCGACTACCTGGCCAAGGGCGGCAATGCTCGCGGCACCATCCGCAACATTGGGATGCGCTTCCTGCTGTCCACCGGCGAGGACAAGGACCTGGAGGTCGTGTGCCGATGGGCGAGAGGACTGTCCGGCTTGTCGGGCTACGCGTCCTGGTACCTGGGCTACGGCGGCATCCCGCTGTGTGAGTACTATCTGCGCACGGGCGACCAGTCGGTTCTTCCGGCCATCCAACGCTCGGTGGACGCCGCCGAGAAGACCTACTACCTGGGCGGCTGGGCCTGTCGGGGGAAGGGCAATTTCCGCTATATGGGCGGAGGCCATCTCAACGCGGGAGGCACCCCGTGCGCGACGTTCGTCGTGCTGGCCAAGGAGTGCGGGGTGAAAGTCCCCGATCGGATGCTGCTAGGCGCGATCGAGCATTTCTACCGCTTTGCCGGTCGGGGGAACAACCCCTACGGCAACCATAGACCGGAAACCGGCTTCGTCGACAACGGCAAGACCGGGATGTTGGCCTTCATGATGGCGGCGGCGGCTTCGCTCACGCCGGACGGCGAGAATTCGCTCTACGCGAGGGCGCGCGACGTCAGCGCGGTCAAGAGCTTCTACAGCACCTCCTTCATGCTCCACGGGCACACCGGCGGCGGCGGCGAGATCTGGCGCAGCGCCGCCATGGGATTGCTCTGCGAGAAGAGCCCGAAGAAGTACCGCGAGTTCATGGACAACCGCAGGTGGCATTACGACCTGTCTCGTCGCTGGGACGGGTCGTTCGGCATCCTCGGCGGAGCGCGCTACGACAACACGCAGTGGGGCAACGGCTACGCCCTGGCCTATACCATCCCGCGCAAGACTCTGCGCATCACCGGGGCGCCGCCGTCGAGATTCTCGAAGAAGTACAAGCTGCCCGCGCGCATCTGGGGCACCGAAGCCGACGACGCCTTCCTGTCGCTCGAGGCGGCCAGGGACAAGGCCGGCAAGTCGCCGGATATCGACGCCGAAACGCTGGCCAACGGTTCGTCCATGCCGATCATGGGGCGGCTCTATGCCGCCGATGCCAACAGTGAGACCATGTGGTCGTACCTGCACCACCAGGACCACGGCATCCGCCATCACGCTGCCTGCAAGCTCGCGGGGGTCAAGGTCAACCATCTGGGCGGCCCGGTCGCACGGGAAGCTGTCGATATCGCCGCGATGCTGGAGATGCTCCGGTCCGCCGACCCCCGCGTCCGCCGGGCCGGCGTGGGCGCCATCTACGCGGCGCATCGAGCGCGGCGCTCGGAGCCGGCGAAGGAACTGCCCAGTGATCTGGCCGCGGCGTTGATCACGCTCATCCGCGACCCCGCCGAATCCTGGTGGGTGGTGGACGGAGCGTTGCAGGTCCTCGGCCTGGCGAAGGCCGAAGACGTCGTGCCGCACGTCGGTGTGATCCTGCCGTGGCTCGAGCATCGCGACTGGTGGCTGCAGAGCGCCGCGATCCATGCCCTGACCCCGGCGGTCGTCGACGAGCGATGCGCCCTGAAGGTCCTGCCGGTGGTCGGCGAGGTGATCGGGCACAACCAGGTCTGGGGCGTCCACCAGCACGTTCCCGCCCTGCTCAGCCGACTGCAGAACGCCACCCCGAAGGTGCAGAAGCTGGCGGCGATGACGTTCGGCGAGGCCTACTCGGCCTACCCGAACCTGACGAGAGACGGCGAGAACGACGTCCTCGTCACCCAGGGCCTGGAGGCGAACCTGGAGCTGATGGCCAGGACGCTTGCG
>CAYPTZ010000553.1:0-3187 GCA_964413395.1 uncultured archaeon
TTTTTCAGATTTTTCATCTTCAATTTCTTTGAATTGTTCTTTTTTAATTTGTTCATACTCTCTTTCTTCCTTTAAACGATTTAAAATATCAAAGGATATTACATAAGATACAGGAGATATCATATCTGTTGGGAGACTCAGTTTATTATCAATATCATAAAAACTACTTGGTTCATTTTGAAGTATTTTCAGTGCTTCTTGAGAAGTGGTATCAAAAAGCCGTGCAAAAATAAAAGAATTTACTAAAAAAGCATTATTTTTTGCATCAAAAATCATGGCTAATTCTTCTTGTCTAGTCATAAGACGTTGAATTATTAATTCTTCAATTTTTACAGCAACCCAATCTTCATTTTCATTTGATTCTAAAATTCTTCTAATACCTAACAAATATAATCCTTTATCTTCAATTAGTTTTACATAGGTTTCTAAAACTCTGGCGATTTGCTGACTTATTCTTCTAAAAAAAGTATAATAAATTGTTTTGCTAAGGTTTTTTATCATATTTGGAATATCAAAGAAATATGAATAGGCAGATATTGATTCTTTAATTGGATATTTTTTTATGATTATTTCATCAATTATCTTCAATTTATGGATATATTCTTTTAATTGGTCAAATTCAACATTTGCTGCAACACATGCCTTATTTAAAAAATTTATTTCAATTTGATCTTTATTCATTAAAATTTCTTTAACAGTATGGTCAATTTTTGTAGTATATTTATATTTAATTTTGTTAAGTTCTTCCTGAACTTTAAAAAGAATATTATTTGTTGAATTAATATTCATAAAAAACATTTTACTAAGATTATGAATTTTAATATCTTCAAAAAAAGCAGAAATATCAAAGGATAAAATTTTAGTGAATAAAGAAATATTATATATTCCAAACCGTGATAAAATAGATATAATTTCATCAAAATTTATTTCAAGTAAATTTTGTAAGTAATAAACAAATTCATTTGGACCAATTTTCGCTTGAAGTTGAAAATCTTCTGTAATTATTGATATTATCTCACTTTCATGTATTTGAAAATCAATAGGATTTTTATCACCTTTAGCTAGTTCTTGATAAATAATTCTTTTTAATTCAGTTGCTTTCAAAAATCCTTTTAGACCAGTTTCTGATATAGGATAATAATTTAAACGATAAGATATAATTTGATTTAAAATTTTTTTAATTGGAAAATTTTCTAATTTTAAATCTCGAATAGATGAAAATTCAAAATCTTTCTTCATTTTTTTTAACAGTAATGCAAGAGTAGAAAGTTCAATGTATTTATCTCCTTGTTCTTCTTTCACTAAATCATTTTCTAAATCAATAGCTGTAGATTTTAATTTTGATGTTTCTCTAATTATAAAAGATTTTACTATAGGAGTATAACCCGTTAAATACCCAACATGATCAAACCAAAAAACTGAAGGATATTGATTTAGAGATTTTATTAAATGTTCTTCAAGTTGATCTGAGAGATTTTCAATGAAATTTTTATCATTGATATTTACATTATTTAGCATAGCTTTAATGATCATCTTTTCATAATTTAATTCCAAAATGGCTAAAGAAATCTTATTGTTAATTGAATTTCCCATTAATTTTAGAAGTTCAGAATAAATTTGATTTCTCTCAACAGATTCAAAGGCATTTATATTTTTAACATCTGTTACGATTTCTTCATCAGATCTAGTTTTTATTCCCAAATAATGATAGCAATGAACAGCACATGAAGCAGCTAGTAAATGAGTGAATGGATTTTTTTGAGATGATAGAGTATATACTCTTTTCTTATCAAAATCACGTTTTAAATGATTGATTATTAGTTCTGTTGTCTGAAAATGACTTCTTGCTCCTTCTTCTGCGGTTTTAGTGCGCTTAACTGCTGAAATTTCACCCATTTTATTCACTCTGATTATTTATGATATTTTGGTTTGACTTCGTTGAAATTGGAGGATATTAATACTTTTGAATAATCATTATTTAGAGATTGAAATTCAATTTTATGGAATAAACGTTTTTTATGAAATTCTTTTGTTTCTAACGATTCAAGTATGATAGTTTTTGGTCTGGCGATTAGTTTGCTAAAATATTTCATTTCATTTTCAATTATATAATTAAAATAGGATCCTTGCATTTTTTCGATTTCAGTAAAACCTTCAGAAAGTCCAACAAATTCTATTAATTTTTTTGATATTGATTGTATTGAAAAACTTTCTATAGTTTTATAAAATAATTGTCTTAAAAAATCAGGAAATTGTGAAAATACTTCAATACCTTGAGAAAATATTTCTGATATTTTTAATACACTTCTATATTGGATATTTTTCATTGCTATAGATTCAATATATTTCTTCATCATAGTAATAAATCCATCCATAGATAGATTTTCTTTCACCTTTTGACCAATATATTCAACAAATATATCAGTAATATGTGTTTTTGACCATTTATTTTTATTGTTTTTATCAAGAATAAATTTTTTTTGATATGCTATTCCAAATTGATTAATGAAATCATAAATTTGGTTTTTCCAAGTCAATTTAAGACCACCAAGGCGTTTTTTTTGCAAAAATTCAATAAATAAAGATGCAAAATTTTTTGGCGTAAATTCAACTTCTTTTGGAAATTCTTTAATGAAACGTTGTAAAGTTGATGCTCGTAATACTAAGCCCCAAAGAAATTCAATTTCATTTGGATATTTAATTAAGCTTTCAATAGTTTTTTTAATAATATCCTCATTAGGAAGAACAAATTTACATAATCCCAATAAATCTTCAATTTCAACAGTTTCTTGATTTAAGAAAGTTTCAATCAGAATCCTAACTTGATTTTGAAATTGATCCAATATTTCACTTTCTGTTTGAATTTTAAAATTCTGATAATTACTTACCAGATTATTTCGAATAAATTTTTTGAATTTCTCCAATAATTTCTTGCTTAATGCTTGAATTGATTTATTGCTTATTAAATCAAATTCTTTTTGCAATCTAGAAATAAAAATATGAGTATAATTTAAAAACAATTCAAATTTGAAGAACTCTGGGAGTGACTTTTTCATTATTCTCAATACCATACCTAGAGATTTTTCAATAATTAATAAGGGCGATTCTAATTCAACTGTTCTGATTATCTTTGATTTATTCAATGAATAACTTTTTGATAATAAATTTATTTTTAAGATCTTTGCTA
>CAYPTZ010000554.1:0-2238 GCA_964413395.1 uncultured archaeon
ATATTACTCGAAAACCTCGATTCTATTCGGAATAGGACTCAAACTTTTCGATTTTTACTTATTGCAATTTCTATTCCTGCTTTCATGATAGGAATTTGGTTTTTATCAACTATTCAAAGGTATATCTTTCAAAAAGATCAAAATAAATTATTTATTCAAAGGATTAATGGAGAGGGCAGAAAGGAGATAAAAAATCAATATCAAAAAAAGGCTTTTATAATAGGCTTAGGAGGAGGTTTAGTAAGTTATTTGTTAGCATCATTTATTGGAATTTTCCTGAAAGGATTCTTCATTCAAAATACTCAACACAATATTGTTCATACTATTTCTCTATCACAAATGCGTTTTGAATGGATACTTTTGCTTTTCAGCGTGAGTGCAGGGATTATTTTATCAATGTATTCAACTCACATACAACTAAAAAGACTTCTTCAAAATACTCAATTTCTATCAATTTCAAATAATTATGAAGAAATTATGATCTTTAAAAAAAATAAAAAGCGATTTATTTATATAACAATTTTAATGTTTATTTTATTAATTTACTCATTTTTCAATATCCGTTTTATTAATTCCTCAAAATTATTGCTTGAAATCATTTCAATATATATCTATCCTGTTTTAAGTTTACTATCACTTTTTATTCCATTTTTCATTATAAGTTCTTGTATTTACTTCCTTTTGAATAATTCTGAAAAATTCTTTCTTTTTTTTAGGAAAGTTCAGCTAAAATTTAAAGATTCTTATGAATATGAATTTACCCTCAATAGACTTCGGTCAAGATTGAAAAACAATATCAAATTAATTTTTCTTATAAGTATTTCATTGGGATTTCTGTTTCAAATTTATATTATAAGAAATTCCTACATTGAACGGGAAAATCAAGTAGCTATTATTTCGAATGGTGATTCTGATATTGCCTTTAGCATTAATGATTTAAATTTCAAAAACCAAATGGAATATACTAATTTAACTCAAGAAATGGATCAATTTTTAAATGATTCTAAATTCAAGGAAATGATTTATATACCACAATTTCCAACAAATTTAGTATCACCTTCATCTTCATCACCAACTTGCTATTTCAATGGCATTGATTTTAATCTATGGCTAACATATTTTGAATCATTACCGAATTCTTGGTTCTCTTGTAGTTATAAAGAAATTATAAATAAACTACAAGAAAACAATTCCATTATAGCATCAAAGGGTTATTTAGAAACTAATAATATTGCTATTGGGGATAATATCACACTCACAGCTTCTCAAGGGCTGGATAGTGAAGTTGAACGTAATTTCACAGTCGTAGGGTTTTATACTCGCAGTCCTTTTACTAGACATGCTATTTATGAAGAATCTGATTCAAAAATTTTTTATGGGAATATTGAATCATTTTCATATAGTTCTATTGAAGAAATTAGTTATGGATTTAGATTGAATGATGTTAACATCAATTTTGAACAAGAATATCATTCTATTCTCAAATATATCGATAGCCTAAATATTACGGGAACTATTTTTATAGATGAAACTTTTGCTAATAATTTAGTGAATAGTGCTATCGAAATTAATTATTTTGATTTTCTAAATTTAATTTCTTATACATTCTTTATAATTATGACAGGAGGAATTATATGGATTCTTTTTGTCCAAATACAAAATAAAAATGAGAATTGGGAAAAAATAATTATTCAAGGTGGAAACAAAAAATTTCTTCTTAAAACAAATTATTTGGAATATGTTAGCTACTTAATTATAAGTTTTCTTGCTGTACTGCTTTCTATTATAGGAAATGTTGGATTAGCGAGATTTCTGAATAGTTCGACTCTAAGATATCCTTATTCTGTTTCAATTCCAATATTTAAACTGGCGATCGTATCCTTGAGTTTTATTCTGGTATACATGGTTGGATTGATGGTGATCACAAAATACCGTCTAAGATATTTAAGAACAAATAAGTCGCATTATAAATTTTAGAGTAATAGATAATATACCAAAATGAACAAAAAAAAAAATTATAAATATAATATGAAAAGGTGATATCAAATGTTAAAAATGAACAATTTAAGTAAAATTTACACACGTGGAGAAATCAAAATTAATGCTTTGAATAATTTATCTGCTGAATTTAAGAAAGGTGAGATTTCTCTTATTATTGGACCAAGCGGGTGTGGTAAAAGTACCTTATTAAACATTATTTCTGGAGTAACTGATTATTCTTCTGGAAATCTCTTTTTA
>CAYPTZ010000554.1:2248-3179 GCA_964413395.1 uncultured archaeon
AAATTTTAAAATTTACAGAAAAAGAATGGGATCAGTTTCGTCTTCATAAACTTGGTTATATTGCCCAATTCTTTAATTTACTTCCAGAATTGACAGCAGGAGAAAATATTGCATTTCCATTAAAACTTCAGAAGAAAAAAACTAAAGAAATTTCTGACCTAGTGCATAATTATCTTGAATTAGTAAATTTAGCCAACAGAAAAGATCATTATCCTTCTGAATTAAGTGGAGGAGAACAACAACGTATTGCAATTTCTATGGCTTTAGCAAAAAATCCCGAAATTATATTATGTGATGAACCGACCGGAGAACTAGATTCTGCGGCTAAAAAAGAAATAATGCGGGTTTTTCGACGAATTATAAAAAAAAATCCAAATAAAATAATTCTTATTGTATCCCATGATCCTAATATGAAATATATTGCAGATCGGATCTTTTATATCAAAGATGGTCAGATCTCATATATTGAGAAACCCGAATTTAATGAAAAAGACAATTTGCAATTATATTTAGATGATAAAATGGAATCTGATTATGGCAATGATGAGATTAAGCATGAAATTCAAGAAACCATCTATTATCTAACAAATAAATTAAAAGAATTAAAGTAGAAAATTCGTTTAATGATGGGAATTTCTTTAGCAGTGTACAAATGTTAGTAATGACTTTTTTTCTATTTTAATTCCTTTAATCTCTGAGAATTACTATATTATTTTGCCAAAAAATTATATAATTTCGATATATATGGCTGAAATTGCGATATAATGCTTGATAATATGAACATTGGTTTTTAAGCCAACTTGTATAATCTTTTTCTTTATGAAATACTCTCATTCTCGATATTTTTTATCTAAATTTTATGTTGAATTCAAAAAGATTTTTTTTCATGATTTTTCAAAGTCATCTTTAGTCTTATAATTTACATAAATGT
>CAYPTZ010000555.1:0-3173 GCA_964413395.1 uncultured archaeon
AATTTATGTTGAAAAAATGTATTTTCTTTGATTAAGTGGTGCGGAAAGTGGGATATATTATCTAAAAAAACAATATTCCCAAATATTGAGTTAAGATTAGATCAATCATCTAATAAAGAATCAGAAGAATTGAATATTCATATAATTTTTGATAATTTAAATATTTTAATAAATAAAATTGAATCATTTTTAAATAATCTTCCTACAATCAATAGAAAAGCTGATAAAGCATCTTATTTTTGTAATTCGAATGATCTATCTGAATTAGGATATAAAAAAGCATGTGTTAATATTGATACTGTATTAACTCATTTAAATATTATTTTCGGTGATGAAAAACCTTATATGATATTTGGTGTTGCTAATGGATATGGAGGAATACGACCTGATGAAAAATCACCAAGGAAAATAGGAATTGCTGAAGAATTAGATAAAAATTGTGATGCTTTTTTTGCCAGATCCCAAGATAAAGATTTCTTTATGAAAACTGACAGATTTCCTGAAGCTGAAAAAAAACCTATTGTTTCAGGTTCTGATTCACATTCCTTTGAAGATCTGGAAAATACATTAGGAAAAAAATATATTAGTGAAGAGGGCGTTATTCGTGAGGTTACTTGGATAAAAGCAGATCATACTTTTGAAGGTTTAAAACAAATTACTTATGAACCAGAATCTAGAGTTTATATTGGTGATATACCTGAAAAATTGCAAAAAATAAAAGAAAATCCGCAATTATATATAAAGTCATTGAAAATAACATCAAAAACTAATGAAGATGAATGGTTCGATGATATAGGTCAATTAAAATTAAATCCAGATCTTGTAGCAATTATTGGGAATAAAGGTTCAGGAAAAAGTGCTCTTGTAGATATAATAAGTATGGTTTCAAATTGTGAAAATGATAATTTTTCATTTCTTAATGCATATAAGTTTTTGAGTTTACAAGCACATAAAAAATATTCAAGTGAATTACAATTTAATGATAATAAAATATTAAAAAAATTTTTTTCTAAACCCGAATGTGATGAAAATCTTGAATCATATTCAATTTATCTTTGTCAAGATTTTATTCAAAAGCTATGTGAAAGTGAGAAAATAGATGATTTACAAAAAGAGATTGATAGGGTAATATTTAAAAAACTTAGTGAAAAAGAAAAAAAAGACTCGGATAATTTAAGCGAATTAATTTCATCATTTTCATCAATAATTAATAAAGAAATAGTGAATCAAAGAAATATACTTTATGAATTAAATAAAAATATAATAAAATATGAAAAATATTTAAATCCAATGTTTAAGGATGGTAAACAACGAAAACTTAAAGAAAAACAAGACGAACTTAAACGTTTGGAATCTGAGGGTAAGCCAGATAAAGTACAAAAACCAACTAAAATATTAAATGAAGAAGTTGCAACTAAAATTGAAGAGTTAAAATCAAAATATAAAAATCTTTTAAATATCGATGATGAAATAAAAATAAAATTATCTGAAAAAACTACAGATAAGACTTCAATACTCCAAATTATTCAACAGATTGATTCTATTTCAAATCAAATAGAATCTCTTAAAAAGGAAATTGATGCAAATAGTATATTGAAAAAATATAAAATAACTAGTATTGAGTTATCTCTTATTTCTCCAAAATCTGAAGCTTTAACACAAATTATTAATAATATCGAAAATGATATTTTAGAATTAACTCAGAAAAAAAAGGATAATTTAAATAGTAAAAAGACAATAGAAAATAATATTAAAGAATTACAAAGTAAAATTAGTGCTCATGAGAAAGAATATCAAAATTACTTAGAAAAATTAGAAAAATGGGAAAATAAGAAGAAGGAAATAATTGGAGATAAAAATAAATCTAATTCAATTATAAATCTTGAAAGCTGGATTAACTTTATTGAAAAAGAGGCACAACAAAGATTAGAAGAAATTATTAACGATAGAAATATAATGAGTAATAATATTGGTAAATCATATTATAAGAAAATGCTATTAATTGAAAATATTTATAGCAGTGTTAAAGATTATGCAAGAGAAATACTAGAATCTGCAAAAATTGATAAAAAGGAATTTATTGATATTTCATCTGGAATATCTCTAAGTAACAATTTTGAAGATAATTTTTTATCATTTATAAACCAAAAAAGAAAAGGAACATATACTGGAATATTATCAGGCAAAAAACAATTCCGAAAATTGATAGCATCTATAAATCTAAATAATGAAAATGAACTATTAAATCTACCAAAAACAATAATTAATTCATTAGAATATGATTATTCTTCAGCAGAAAAGAAAGAATTAAAAATAGATGTAGAAGAACAACTTATAGATCCAACAAGAAAAGAAGAATTGTATAATCTTATATATAGTTACAAATATCTTGAAACTAGGGCTGAAATAATATATTCTGGTAAGCGTTTAAGAAATCTATCTCCAGGAGAAAAAGGGACTGTTTTATTAATTTTCTTCTTATTAATTGATAAAGATCGTAGACCTATTATTATTGATCAACCTGAGGAAAATCTTGACAATGAGACTGTTTACAAAATATTAGTTCCATTAATAAAAAGGGTTAAATCTGAAAGACAGGTTATAATAGTAACACATAATCCAAATCTTGCAGTAGTTGCTGATGCAGAACAAATAATTCGATGTTATATTGATAAAAAAAATAATAATAAAATAAGTTATGTTCCAGGTAGTATCGAATATCATAAAATAAGAGAAAGTGTAATAAATGTGTTAGAAGGGACAAAAGATGCATTTAAAAATAGACGGAATAAATATGGATTAAAGGATTAATACTATTTATCATAGTTTTTAATGGTTCATCCACACATCAAGATAAAGAACACTCCCCTATACTGAATAAGATGTAAATCACAAAAAATCTATCAACCCACTATTTTTTATATAACCTCAATATAATCCCCCAAAAAATAGTTGCCGCTACAACCATTTGTCCGTATTTTGGTTGCAATTACAACTAAAGGAGATGCTATGCAGGCATCCAGATCTGGCGGCCAAGCTCCAGCTTGATAAAACAAGTACGGCCCGAACCGTAAGCAGGCTGGAGGCGCATGGCTATTTACGGCGCGGTAAAGACGATCGGGATGCCAGGGCTTATACTATCAGCTTGACACCGAGGGCCAGAAATATGAGGG
>CAYPTZ010000556.1:0-3164 GCA_964413395.1 uncultured archaeon
TCAACTATGGCCCAAGGGATTCTATCCGTTCAAAAAGAATATCTCCTGTTAAAGACGGGCTATATGGAAGTCAATAATCCTGATGGATTTGATGTAGGAGTGCAATTAATTGAAGCTGATTTAGTAGGTACTGAAGAAACGGGCTATTCCTTAATCCCAGAAGACAAAATCAGTGATTCCAATATTCTTCGTCAGCAAGGAATCTCAGAGGGAGATCAATTTACCATTTTAATGGAAATATTTGATCAACGGGGTACAACTAAAGTTGTTGAAGGAAGATATATTGCAGGTGAATATTATGATTATGCGCAATATGCTGATTCTGAAGGATCTGTTATATATACCTGTTCAGAAATGACCCTTGGTCCCCAATTTATGCGTCTAATTCCAAATGTATATAACATTAAATATTCTTATGTTGAAGGATATAGTAACACTTATTCACGTTATTATCACCTCCCAGATACTACGACTGGCCAATTGGTAATTAAATCACCCTATACGTATACCTTGGATTATCCATCTCATGTATATTCACTTCCAAATATGCTCTATTCAGATGCTGAAACCACTGTGGCCTTTGATGATGGTGAAAATTATTATGACCAAACTACTTATGAGCATGGATATCCAATACTCCTTGCGGACTTAATTATTCAAAATCTTACCGAATATCTCCCTAATTATAATTTCACTGACTTCATCAGCATTAATTTCTTAATTAATGATTTGCAATATGATTTCTACTATTCATTGAATGCCACAGGATATATCGATGAAGAGGGAATTGTCCATCCTGGAGACGATTATCATCTTGAAATTCCTCTTAAATTTTTAGACGAGAATCGCCCAACAATTGAAATATATACTTCATTTGAGTTTACTCCAGAAAATGATGTCAATTGGACAAAGGTAGAAGAAGATTATATTTTAGATCATATTGATGGAGGAGGAATTGTCGACTGGAATGAATGGGATGAAATTGAAACAAATTTATTCACCCAAGCACTTAAAAAATATCAACCCGGTGCAGTATATAATATTACTTTAACAAATCTCACATTAATTGAATCGAATCTTCGAGAAGATGGACAACTATGGGAATTCTCACAAGAATTTAACAATGGTGATCCAGCTAATGACCATTATTGGATCTATAATAATAAAACTTCAAGGGAAAATTCTATTTCATCAGACAAAATAGAAATAAACATTGGAGAAGATGCACTTCAAAACTTGGATGAAGATCCAGAACCAGAATCGTATATTCAGTCAGAAATCAAATGCAATCAACTACAGACTCTTATTGGTGATCCACAAATTGCATTTACTGAAGAAAATATAGAACTTCAGCCTAATATGACTCTTAATAGTTCCATAAGTATCAATAATTTCTTTACTGTGGAACAACTCTACCGAAATGCTAGCCAAGATTATTATATTCATGATGAGACTTTTCAAGCATATGAAGGATTCTTATTACCAATTGATGAAGAGCTTGAGGATATTCCTTCATGGGGTCATAGCGTTCGATCAGGTGGATATTATAACACAGCACCCCCTATACCGACTAAAGATGGAATTCATCTTGGATTACTAGAAGGAGAATCCATCGCTTTTAATCGTAAAAATCTCTACTTACCATATAATGGGAAATTTGACTGGAGTTTCCGTTATCCTAATTACCATGACAATACTCTTGAAGACTTAACTGATAATGATCTACAATTCCAAGTAGAAGTTACATTTTCAAAAGAAAGTGTGTTAGGAAAAATCTCCGAATCTCAAATCTTTTCACTCACTCCGATTACAGGAACTATTGATGCGAATAATTTAGCATTTACTAATGTGAATTTTCCAATCAGTGAGACTTTCTGGAGTCAGTGGGTAGATATCTCTATTAACATTACTTTAGTGAACGCTCCTTCTGAACTATTAGAAATTCTGTATTTACTTGATGGCCTGATTATGGGGGATGAAAATATTATTCAAATCAGTAATGATTTCCCAGATCAATTAAGAACTAAATTATTTAGTTCTAATTTACTTTATTTCTACACACAACGGGCTTTATCGACTGAGATCGGAGCTACTCGTATCACCAATCAATTTTATAATGGAGATCCTAATTATCGAGACAATAATGACATTTACTATCAATTGGAAGCTGCCAATGATCCTATTGGAGTGGAATTGCTGGATATGGCAGATGTATGGGATAATGATGTGTATCAACAAGACCCAGAACGTTATTTGCAAGTGGAAAATTGGGATTATAATAAGACTAGCAACACCTATGATGAATTAGAAGAATTGTGCGATAATCCAAAGAAGGGAACTTTTGCAGAATTTGCCATTGAGGATGAATTAGGCGTGTCTATGCTAAAAGTAAAATTGAATGAGAAAAAATTAGAAAATCTCACTTCTTTTGAAAAGATTTCTGGCTTTGTGAGTTTGTATGATGGCTTAGAATATCCAAGTGATAGTTACCGTCCAGAAGTAGATTCTATTGTTAAACCTGAAAATCTATTAAAACGTCAAAAGATTTCAATTCTTGTACAACCAGCCGAATGGATTCAGCAACCAAGTCATATCGTTCTAAATTCTGATGATAGTGGAAATACTATGTCTATTCAATTATTGGACCATCAAATTGATATGTCTTTCCAAGAAAACCATACTTTTGAAGGAAGCTTGCTCTATCATATGAATCCAGGACCCAAGGATATCGCAATTGCAGATTGGAATACCCAAGTATTAAAAGAAAACGCAATTGCTCCTTCTTCACATTATGAAGAAAAAATCTTTTATGATGACAATGAAAAAATCTCCTATTATGATCAGATTAGCTGGTCTCGTTCTGAAATTGAATTAGAACAAAATCTTCCTATGATTCCATTGGGACGAACTTATGTAAATAACCACCAAGAATCTTTTAGCTTCAATATAGAACAGCTCTATCGCAATTGGAATTCCTATGATTGGATTGATCTACCCTTCTATATTGATAGTAGTACATATATGGAACAAATCTCAGTGAGTGTTACCTCTACTGTGAATCAACAACATATCATAAAGCAATATGATCTTACATCTCAATCACTCTTTAGTGGAGATTCGTTACAAACCAGTATTCCTGATGGAATGGTGATAAGTGAAATTAC
>CAYPTZ010000557.1:0-3160 GCA_964413395.1 uncultured archaeon
TCTAGTGATAGTGAGTTTATAATAACCGCATCTCAAACCGGCAAACTCGAAAAACTAAATGAAGATAATTTTTCGATAATTATAGATGACGTTTTTTCAACATCCTATATTGGGAATAATGAAGGGAATATTCCGATTAATACAACAATTGTCAAATATGACAATATATCTATAAATTATAATATTGGAAATACACTTCAGTCATATTTGACTGAGAAAAAACCAAATTATACAATTAATCTTACTTCAAATAATGATGTTTCCTATCAATTGAATGTAAATTATTATCCAGTCGCAAAAGGAGCATTTTTACTTGATGGTATTTATACTGGATTAGATATGATTAAAAATAATGATCATTCTATTAATATCACAACAGTATTTGAAAATAAAACAGAAAATGGACTTAATGAAGGTAGAATTCCTGAAAATATAATAATTACTTCAATTAATGGAATTAATATTAATTTAGCAAGTCAATCTCTTAAGGATTTTATAAATAATTCCATAAATCCTAAACCAGGCGATATTTTAATTTTCATTGATGAAAATGGGAATGAATATGAGATTTTCACAAAAGAAATACCAGTACTTTCAACACTTATTGGAATTTCATCAGAACCATACTGGATTTCAAAAAATTGGCTTGGAAATATCTTTGGGGGGTTATTCCCAAATAATTTTTACACTTTTCTACTATACACAATAGTTGTTGGTCTTAGTTTAGCAATATTTAATGCACTACCTACATCCATTTTCGATGGTGGCAGAATGATTAAAGAAGTTATCAATAAAATTGCAGGTGAAGAAATGGAATATAATGCTAAGAAAATACTACACTATAAATATGAATTAAATAATTCAAAGCAACACTTATTTAACCATAGCATTCATAGAATTTTAAGTGCAAAAGAACTAATTCCCATTTTTTCAGAAGACCACCAAGATTTAGAGGAAGAACCAGAATATACTGAAAGAAACTTAGAATTTGGCTCTTTTGACACATCAATAGATGGTTTTATTGATACTATTGAAATATTACCTGACAATATTTTGAAAGATGATAGTTTGATTGAGGTAGAAATTGAATATGATTATGATCATAAATCAAAAATCAAAGAAAATATATTCAAGCGAGTTTCTCAAAGTGTTGGAATAATTCTTTTGCTAAGTTTTATAATCTCCATTATAAAATTTAATAAGACTTTGTTTTGGTTATAAAAAGGGATATAAATGAAATGTCAATATTGTTCAAAAGAGGCAGTTTATCACAGGAAAATATCAAATGAATACATCTGTAAAAATCATTTTTGTTTAACTGTAGAAAAAAAAATACGAAAAACTGTTCGCAAATATAAAATGTTTTCTCCACAACAAAAAGTTGTTGTAGGATTATCTGGAGGAAAAGATTCCTTAGTTTTGCTCCTAAACATATTATATTTACAAGAAAAATACCCTCAATCTCCAAGAGTGGAAGCAATATTGATTGATGAAGGAATTATGGGATATCGGAATGAAAGTATTACTATTGCAAAAGATATTTGTCAAAAATGGAAGGTTAAGTTGCATATCATTTCTTTTGAAAATAAATTTGGTTCCAATTTAGATAGTTTAATTCCAAAACTTCCTCAATTAGGAATAAATGCATGTACAATATGTGGAACAATTCGAAGAAGATTACTAAATGAGAAAGCCTTGGAATTAAAATCAGATAAACTAGCAATTGGCCATAATTTAGATGATCAAGTTGAGACTTTTTTACAAAATATTCTTAGAAATGATTTAAATCAAATAATTCAACACCCTCCAAATGGAAATATTGATGATCCAAGAAATTTTTTTGTTCCTAGGATAAAACCAATGATGAATGTTCCAGAGGAGGAAATAACTCGATATTGTTATTATAAAAAAATACCTATTCAAACTAATCCATGCCCATACTCGGAGAATTTTTTTATTTTAAGGAAAGAAATTCAAATTTTCATTAATAATCTTGAAAAAAACAGTGCTGAAGTCAAATTTAATCTAATAAAAATGAATGAAAAACTACTAAAATCATATAGCAATCAAAATAGTAATATACCTACGAGAGACAATAAATTTTGTGAAAATTGTGGAAATCCTAAAGGGTATAAGGAAAAAAACTGTTATTATTGTATACTAAAAAAAAAATTAATCCCTTAATTCTAATTTGCTTAATCCATTGGAATAGGATTGCTATTTGTATCCAGAGTTAAGCCTTTTTTACATATTGGGCAAGAATGTCTCATATTCACCCATTCAACTAAATGTTCAGAGTGTGCTTTTGAATTACACAATGGGCATGCCATTAATTCATCAAAAATTTTTATTCCTTTTCCACATACTGAACATTTTAATGATTCTTTACTATTAATTTTGATTAGCGCTCTCATAGGGTCCAAACCAATATCTTGAGCTGTATCTTCAGTAGGCATTATTAAGCGAAGCTCTCCATCCTTTGATTTTTGAACGCATAAGACAGTACCTCGCATTCCATCCGTACGATTCCCTATCCATTTCACTGTACCAGAATATATAGATTTTCCATCCTTTCCTACTGCTAATTTTAGATTATTATTTTCCATTACGTATGTTTGAATTACTTTAGTCGCCTGTATTCCAGCAATGGAAGAGGAGATCCCCTGAATTAGATCTTTTGACCCTTTAAAAACTAATGGTTTAATATTTATCATGCTTTGCTTCGGTGTTTTTCCCATCAAGATCACTATGATATTTTATAGTATTATCTTAGATTTTTTATCCTAAAAAAAATTGCTTTTAAATTTATAGATCTCAAAAATCAAAGATAATGTTTTTATATATCTAATTTTATTTTACATTTTTAAATTTGTTGTTATATTATTGTTTATAAAATAAAAATCAAATAGGACTATAAATAACAAAAGATCAATTAGTTTTTAATTAATTGTTTAGAATGAATTAGTGAAAAATATGCAAATTGAAGATACCATTCAAAAAATCATTGAAAAATCAGGTCGTACTCGTGTCGAAATTAAGGAATTAATTCAAGAACAAATTGAAGAATTAAGCGGATTAATCGATGAAGAGGGAGCGATTGTCATTGTTGCAAAAAATCTTGGAGTAGATTTAAAAGAAAATCAAGAAGCGGCAAACTTAG
>CAYPTZ010000558.1:0-3153 GCA_964413395.1 uncultured archaeon
GGACCGATAATTGTATTAGTCTTACTTCAAATGATCAATATATAATTAAAGGAAAGATTATCAACAATGAACGCAAATATAATAAAGATAATTTGCTTATTCAAATAAAAGGGTGGAATCTTCCCGAAATATATATTCTTTCAATCGATCAATAAGTTTATTTTTCTTATATCATATTTGTATATCAATAAGGAGATTAAACAGATTGTTCCACAAAATTCCAGCAGAAATTAAAGCACGAATGACTTATCTTGAAGAAATAGATCATATTGATAGAAAAGATGGAACCTCTCGGATGAAAAGATTAAGACAAATTCCTCCAGAGACCGGTAAATTTTTATTTATTATGGCTTCATCTTCACCCGATGGAAATATCCTTGAAATTGGAACAAGTGCAGGATATTCGACTCTATGGTTATCTCTTGCTGCAGAAATCCTAAATCGAAAAGTAATTACTTTTGAACTTCTTGAAGAAAAAATAAAATTAGCAAAAGAAACTTTTAAACAATCAAATATTGAGCATTTAATTGATCTACGGGAAGGGGATGCTTTGGTAAACCTAGATTTAGTCGACAATGTTGCTTTTTGTTTTTTAGATTGTGAAAAAGATTTGTATTTTGATTGCTATAAAAAAATAATTCCTAAAATGGTTAAAGGGGGTTTATTAGTATGTGACAATGCAATAAATCATAAAGAATCCCTTGAACCAATGATGAATTTTGCTCAAGAGGACCCGCTTGTAGATGCTGTCCTTGTTCCAATTGGAAAGGGAGAATTTATTTGTAGAAAATTGTAATTATTAAATTTTTTTTTTAAATTTATTTCCTCATCATCAATTTTATGAATTAATTATAATAATTCATCTAAATCATTATTTTGAATTAAATTACGTATTTTAAGATTAATATTACGCCCCTATTATTACTAGAATCATTTTTTTTTTTTTTGGAAATTATAATTATTATAAATTAATTAAATATAAATGTCAATTTACAACATAAAGTTCTATTCGTGCAAAGTTTTTTCCCCATCATTTTATATAGAAAAAAAGATTTATTTACATTATAGTAAAAATATAGTCTAATTGGACAATCAAAATGGTCAATTTAGAATTTATTATAAACTATTTTTGTAGATACTAAGTTTTTTGATCTCTTTTTTCCTACTCTCATCTTCACTGAAAATTAAGTTTGCATTCTCTTCTATATCATTATATAGAATTCATCGGAAATTATGATGTAAAAATAAGAAAAATCACGCAACAGCGAATAAAAACTCTCTTAAATCCACAGTATTGCCATTTAGAAGATCCTCAAGTAACAGATGAAAATCTCGCCCGTTAACGTGACAGGTCATATATAGCGAAAGATATTCTATTAGATGTTTGGTGACGATAACACTCTTGAAATCATTTGAAACTTTTCGTTGCTTTGTAAATTTGCGCAAATCACGTTCCGCAAGATTGTTATCAGGCGGCATGCCTTCGCATTGCAAATATGTAAAGAGAGATGGCATATATTTCTCGCAACGATTCAGAAGGCGGTCTAAAGTATCTTCAGTAACACCTTCATTACGAATACTCGCAATTAAACCTGTAAGAATTCCTTGAGCATCCTCGATAGAAATACGTTTATCGGGCGGCCTTTTCCAAGCATAACACGTATCTTGAAACGGAGCTCGAAAAAAAGCACCAAGATCTGATGCTTGGACAAGTGTTTTCAAATTGGCCGTATAACGATCTTTAATGATGTTGAGTTGTTCGGGTTTCAATTTAACGGATTTTGGCTTACGCCCTCGCGTTTTCTTACATGATGTTCCATCTGTGGCCGCTGCTGTTGTTGCCGTGTCTTCTCGTTGAATGGAATCTTCATGTTTTTGAATTTTACGTTCAATCCGCTCATTTTCTTTTTGGAGTCCGACAATCAATTCAATAATGGCACTCAGAAGATGAGCCAAGCATTTTTGGTGTTCATTGTCATCAAATTTCTCATAGGCCGAAAAAAAATCCGCTACAATTGTTCCTTTAAAACCATCCATAATATCGGTGATGGCGGTATGCCCTCGAGTGTGGCTTTGCTTATATAATACCAGATTAGCTGTGCAAACTGTCCACAACCACCAATTTTTCCCTTGCATCGGGAGTCCTGTTTCATCAATGTGAGCAAAAGCTTCTTGTTTAATAAGTTCTTCCAGTTGTTCATAAATATCACGAATTTGATCTTCAAATCGATAAAACCAATTAATAATACTCGTCACGCTCAATGAAAATTCGTTTCCGAATTGTTCTTCCATATCTTCAAGTATATATTCATATGTCATGCTCAATCGAATGCGTTTGGTAATCACATAAATAATTAGTCCAACACCAAACCGTGCATTTTTGAAAAGACCTTGGTCGGGTAAAACCCAACATTGACAATTTGGACATTTGCGTCGATGGATATTTTGCTTAATATTTCGAATTCGAAGAGTATCGAAGCAATCTACCTCATCTCTGTCTCGGAAGAGTTCGGTTAATATTTTGTCGTATACAAGATAAGCTTTGACTTCTTCAAGTGAAATATCACACCCAGGACAAAACTGGGGAAAAAGATCAATCGTTTGATGAATTTTTTCAGGACGTTTTCGTCCACCTCCCTTTGCCCCTTTCGGTTTCCCGATTCGATGTGAACGTGGTTCTTGACAAGAATGCGGCAACCACTTAGCACCTTTTCCAATAATGTCTTCCACTTGTTGTTTTATTGATCGTGTATCTTTCATTTTTTGGTGATATTTTGCTAGATTTTTCTTTTTGACTTCAGCTGCTTTCAATTTTTTCTGGTATTTTGCTTCAATCATATATTTTTCCGTTTTCAATTTTTTGAATGCAATTTGCTGTAAATTAATTGTCTTCTCTTGAATTTGGAGTTCATCATCTCTTTTGAGAAGTTTTGTATGAAGTTCAGCATTCTTCGTGTGGAGTTCTTCTTTCGTTTGAAGAAGAACTTGTTGGAAATTTTTGGCTCGCTTCCAGATGAAAAGAAGTATAGATATAATAATTACAAAAACCAGAAACCAGAGCCAAAATGTCATAATTGAACAAAGAGGGAGGGTGATTTAAATATTTCGCTTATATCACATAAGTGAATATTGATCAAAAAACTTAGTATCTAC
>CAYPTZ010000559.1:0-3153 GCA_964413395.1 uncultured archaeon
AGTTACTGCTGCAGATATTATTGCAGCGGAATAATTATTTCAATCAGGTATCTTTTTTTTAGTCTATAAGGTTATAAATTGACTTAAAACAATAACCTCATTTTTCCTTTTTCCTTTTTATAAATATATAGCCTAAATGCAAAAAATTTGATAATTTTATACTCAGCATACAAGTAACCGAGAGAATAAGATTTGTAAAAGCATAATATTAACCATTAGTTTTAAAGAAGATGATATTATTTGATATTCAAGCATTACTCAAGAAAATTCAATTGCTAAGCTTCTCTAATTTTTTTAATGTTTCAATTTTCTTCTTTCTAAAAAATTAGAAAATACAGTCCTTTTTTTATTAATTTGTTCTATTTTCTAATATAGGTCAATTTTCTGATTATTCATTTAAATTTCTCTAATACCAAAAAAACCGTTTAATAATCAATATTTATTCTTTATTAAATAGAATTTTATTGATTAATCTAATAATAATTATTCTTAAATTTTATTGAATAATGAAAAACATGATAAATTTTGGAATTAGTAGAAAAACGCTTATTTTTACATAATAGTATAAAATATGGATTATGTTGGGTCAAGGAACGACATCAAAAGAAAGAAATTGTGAATTTGTATGGAAGAAAATTATTAAATTATTATGATTACGTATGTTCAAATGAATATCCAGAAGAGATATTTAATGATTCAGGAATAACTCGGTGTTCAAAATTTCGGATAAAGGGATTACAGAAAGATGCACGTAAGAAAATTGCGATAAGTTTAATTAAAAGTGGAATGATCAAAGTAATTGATGACAATAATAAACCTGCGAATATTTCACCAAAATTATCTAAATTATATAAAATGGCTCGAATTTGGTTCTCAATTTATTCAAAAACAATGGGAAAAAATCCTGGTCATGAACCTATATTAGAGAAGATTTTAAAATTGAATAATAGTGCTTTGGCAATAGAAATTCCAATTTGGACTACGTCTCATCATCCTCAAACAAATAATTATCTTAAGGAAAAGCAATTTTCATGTATTAGCAATGAAGTTCTAACAGGTCATATAGATCTCATTTTATATGATGAATATGATCATTCACTTGTGGTAGCTGATTACAAACCTGAAAATTATTTTCTTCGTAGTTTGGCTCAAGTTGCCACTTATGGTTTAGTACTGAAAAGAATTTTAAATTATGAAAAAGTAAAGTGTGTCTCATTTAGTAAAGATAAGATATGGATATATGATCCTGAAATAGTTAGAAAGGTTATTCCACAATATTTAAATCAATATGGTAATCCTAATTTAATTTGGCGATCAATTCTTCCAAGTATCTAAAAATGATATAAATCTTTGTTCTGTCAAAATTATTAACGTTTCAAAATTTAAGTAAAATAAGATTTTTATGATTGCCAGAAAATTTCGGCATAATGGTATTATTTATGAATTTAAGTGTTTAAAAAGACAAAATGTAATAAATCGAATGCCATCTAGCTTGAAATCAAAAATAGAGAGTTATTTTCAATTAATCTATCAGAATGAAATTGACCATGAATTATTTAATGATATATCAGTTAATCGTTGTTCATCATTTAAGATCAAAAATCTTAAAAGAGGAATGCAAAAAACAATATCAATAAATATTATAAATGAAGGAATAGTCGATTCTTATCACTATGAAAATGGAATATTATTAAACCATTTAAACAAAATTGTTAAAAATTCATTTGTCATTGAAATTTTTAAAATAACTCAAAATATTTATGATGAATTTAGTAAAGCTGAAATACTAAAATTAAAACCTAGTCATGATGAAATTTTAACCAATATATTATTACAAAATGAAGATACTTTATCAATAGAAACTCCTATTTGGACCCGTAAACAAAAAAAAATTACCGATTTCATACAACAAGACAATCTAGATTTTAGATTTTATTCTAAAACTTCATTAACAGGTCATATTGATTTAATTGCATATGATCAAAATAAAAAATCTTTGATTGTAATTGATTATAAACCAGAAGGATATTTCTTACGATCTCTCCCTCAAGTAGCTACATATGGAATAATGTTACAAAAAAATTTAAAATTGAATTCTATTGAATGTATGTCATTTAATAAAGATGAGGCTTGGATTTATGATCCTCAAATATTAAAAAACGAAATAGAAAGAATTTTAGAAAATAATGGAAATCCACATTTAAAATGGCGAAAATTAATCAAATCATTGTAAAATGAAGATAAAAAAAAGATTTATTAATTTTCAGAAAAATTGGTATCTTTACTAATAAATTAGGATACTATACTCTTGTAGTTTTTTTTTTCTTGGTCTGTAGAAGATGATTTTTCAGATTTTTCATTTTCAATATTATTTTTTTCTTCCTTTGGGACTAAATCTTTTTTAATAAACTTAAAAACAAGAATTGCTGCTATTGTATTAATAATTGCTACAAGTGAAAGAATAATAGTCCATTTAAATCCAGCTAATCGTAATATCATTCCAAATAGAGTTCCAGCACTTAATATCAGTGCATATGTTACTCCTTTAACAAGGTATTCTTTTTTGAAATCGAACATTTTCCAAAGCTTTGAAATTGAAAATAAATTAAAAATTTTTTAGTTCTTTTCTTAATTTAACTTTTTTTTTTTAAATTAAGTTTGAATTTTTTATATATTGTTTTATCAAGTTTTTTTCCTACAGTTTGAGCTATTTTTTTCGCTATACCTCTTCTTTCTCCTTCAATCATTTCTATTTTTTCATTTATAGTTATCTCTCGGTGTAGGCGAACTTGAAGTATTTCTTTTGTCCAAATAAATACTTGCTCATGAATCTCATTATATTCTGGAAGCTTTGCTTTTGGCCATAAATCCTTAATTTTATTTAAAGCAAAATAATAAAATTGAGTAAACAAATCAATTACATCTGCCTTTTTTATCTGGTTGGGATGAGTTGGACAATTAACACTTGTTGAATCAAAACCACATTGAGCACAAATTTTCCTGGATTCAAGTTCACTATGATTAACAATATTATCTATAACAATATGGTTATCTTTCTCATTCCAATATAGTGACATGGGATTTACAGATATTGCAGACACAGAAATTAAGCTGCTTGTTATTTTTTTTTCTATCCAATTTAAAATTATTTTT
>CAYPTZ010000560.1:0-3142 GCA_964413395.1 uncultured archaeon
AAATGTGCTTCATCTATAAAAATATAGTGTGGAGGAATTTCTCGCTTGGTGCTTGCCTTATATAAATTATAACAAAAATTATGAACGATTTTTTCCTGGAGTGGAATATCCAATCCAGCTAAATTGACATTAATACATTGACCAGGCGCAATTAGATCAGTAATGTCTGTAGAAATTAAATACTTAATATCTAGATCCGCAGCAGCATTGATAGTTAAATCTGCAAATTCGATGATAGATTGAGCATATAGCTTATCAGGATCATTTTTATTAAAATAGGATTCATTTTCTGGTATATTTTCTTTTTGTAAAATCTTTAAAGTAGAATATTCTCCATGTCGATCAATGATTATAACAGGAATTTTTTTTTTTAATAATTCTTCTATTATAATTCCTACAGTGTAAGATTTACCAGATCCAGATTTACCTGTTATAAATAGTCTCCCTAATTGTCCAACATTTGGAGTGGCATCAATATTAGTATATAAAATTTTACCTAAATGTAATGCTTGGTCTTCTGTATTTTTTAATCCTAAAGAATTTTCAATCTGATCATGAGTAGCGATAAAAATTTTGCAATTAATATTAAAAGGAGTTCTTGGTGTTTCTCCAATTACAGAAACTTTAGCATGATTTCCGTCATGATCATTCCATAATTTCTCAATACCCAAAATAAAAGTCTTATCTTCATGATTTGTTGAAAGATATGTATTTCGGGGAAGAGATTTCTCTAAATTAATATTAAATCCAAAAGGAGTAGATTTTCCTTCAATTTTTGCAATAGAAACATTAGCACTTTCTTTTTTTGAATCATTCATTTTTTCCTAATAATTAATTAGAAGGAAGATAATATAATATTTTAAGTAAAAAGACTGAAAAAATGAAAATTTTGAAGTAAGGAAATAATGGAATAAAAGGAAAAAAGAAATATTTATTTCTTTACAAGTTTGTATGTTTTATATTCGGTCACGCCCTCAATTGTTTTTTCTCCCATTGGAACCTGAACAAATAAATTTTCATCGATTTTTTGTGGTTGTTTTGCTAATGTGAATTGATTCTGTTGAAATTGTTGAAATGATTTAGCCGAATCAAGTTCGTGAATTAAAAAATCTCTTATTGCCACCCGTATAAGTTCACTACGACTTGGGTATAACCCCGTATGACCCGTTAACGAGTCAATTGCTTTCAAATAAGATATGGGAAGGTTTACTGTGATTATTTTCAAAATAGCTTGCACACCATTACAGTCTATATAATCCCTTTATATTCATGGTTTTATAGGCATATATTTCGTCTCAATTGTATTTTTCGAAACCTAATATCCACCTACGTGCCGATTACGCCATGATTTAAAAGGATTACGATTGTTGTAACCATTTTTACATTAATGATTACTAATTTTTATTGTTTTTTTTGCTTTATAATTGTTTCGACTATTACAAGATATTAACTTGATAATATACACCCTTTATATATAATTATGCTCAGAAATGGAATATTCACAAAACTTATATGTGTTAATATTTAAACGGGATAAAAATATTCCAATACTTATAAAGAAAAGAGTTTTCCAGAAAGATTAATAAAAAAAAGTCAAGAATCATAATGATAAGTAGGTGTAAATTTCGACATTTCGTTATTTGGCGGTATTGATTCCAAATCAATGTCATTCTTCGATATTAGATGAATTTTATTGAAATCGCTAGAACTTTCTAATTCTCTGATGAGAAACTCTCTTACAGCGACTCGTATTAATTCAGATCTAGAAGGGTATATACCCCCTTCTCCAGTCAACTTTTCAATTATTTTTATATAGTTTTGGGGTAAATTTACTGTTATTATTCTAATTTTACAAAACTCCGAATATTTGAATTAAATATCTAATTTCCCTCAATAAAGAAAAGATTAAATATATCATTATCATATATTTTGGAATTATTTAATGGAATTGAGAAATCATACAAAAATATATAACCAGTTTGGGGGTTAGTTTATTTTTATTCGATATTCCTTTGTTTTGACCATCTCACCGAAATATACAAACATTATTTAATAAAATTATATTGGGTTTGGTCTAATAAAAATATTTGTCTCTTTATAAACAAGACAAAAAACGATATATTGCTTAAATAATCTTAGATAATAGATATTGTAAAAACCCTATAAAATAACATTATAATCTGTAAATTATTTAAATATTTTTGAATTAATTAGAAATAATACAATTTTTGTTATGTAAAATGAAATATTTCCAATTCATGTACAAATTTGTCATAAAATGAAGCAAAATTGAGCAAAAAAATTTTTTTTTTTTAAACAAACTAAAACTAAATTTTAAAGCCTATAAAAATACATAATATTAGCAATGGAAACTAAATTCCAAATTATAAATCAAAGAAATTATAAATTGAATACTATCCTTTTTACAAAAGAAGAATCCCCTAATATTAAGAAAAAAATAATTATCTTAATTCATGGATATTGTGGAGATAAAATTAACGGAGGTTATAATGCCATAGGTTATGTTAAAGAAAGGTTTAGAAAGATGGCAAATGCACTACTATGTAATGGTTTTGAAGTGATATCATTTGATTTATCAGGACACGGAGAAAATAAGCGAGAAATACTACGAATTCCTCATTTTATTCTTGATGTTGAAGCAGTATATAATTGGGTAACTACACAAGGATATACTGATATTGGAACACTCGCATATTCAATGGGAAGCTTAGCTTCAATACAAGCAATTTTACCAAAAAGAAAAGTTGCAGTCTTCTGGTCTCCAGCATTTCATCCAGGGCGTTCTAAAAATAAAATCTTAGTTCTATTCATTAAAATTATTTCATTATTTTATAAAAAACCTAGAAATGATGGAGCTAATTTTAAAGATGTGATAGTAGATGTTCATTTTTTGAATCAATCAATTAAAGGTATATCAGATAAGGAAATTCAAAATTTTAATGTTCCTACATTGATGATACATGGAAAAGATGATAAAAAGATAGAATGGAAGTGGAGTAAAGAAGTATTTGATAAGATGAAGAGAATAGAAAAAAAGAAATATGTATTGATTAAAGGAGCAGAACACCATTTTCACAAAGAATACTTAGACCAATTCATTAATGAAAGTTTAAAATGGTTT
>CAYPTZ010000561.1:0-3139 GCA_964413395.1 uncultured archaeon
AATATAATAATTCTTTAGAAGCGGGAAAAGAAGAAAAGAATACAAGAAAGAATTCAATTTACAATCAGACTAAATCATCTTGTAATTTTTAAAAGATACCAAGAAAATTATTTATTAATTTTTATTTCTAATTTTACAAAAGATATATTTTAAAATAATAATTTGAATTAAAATTGATAATTTTCGTGTTTAATTACATTATTAAATATTAATAAATAAAAAAAAAAAAGAAATTATGTAATTATTTTTCGCTTAATTAATATCACGACAGATATTATCCCCAAGGTAAGGAAAATTACATAAAATTCTCCAAATGGGATTGATGGTCCAGCTCCAGTAGTTGCAGTTTTAACGGTTATACTCACTAAATTTGAAATTGAATTTCCAAATTCATCAGATAACGTGATATTAAAAGTATAAGTTCCAGCATTCAGCCCGTTGGAAATATTATAAACTACAGGAACATTGCTTTCCCATGAATCTGAGTCTACTATCGTTTCCGTTTCGATCAATTCAATCTGATATATATTAGGAGTGTCATCCGTAGCGGTCCAAGAAAATGATTGGCCTGTATAACCTTCATTCACCACTAAATCCGTAGCATTTGCAATAAGTATTGGATCCAACAAATCTGCAACTATGAAATTAACTCTATCTGTTTGATAATTTCCATATTGGTCGGTAAAGTTTACTTCATAGATATATGTGCCGAAGTCAAAACCGGTGGGAATATCATACGTGACTGCTACTCCTGTAGACCATCCTGTTGAATTCACCACCGTTTCATTGCCAATCAATGTAACCGTGTAATTAAAAGGATTCGTGTCAGTTGCAGTCCATGAAATGTTTTCATTTGTATAACCTAGTTCTACAATGATATTACTTGGTGTATCTGTTATAATTGGCGTTTCAAAATCAACTCTTTTACGTATTTTGAATACTGCCAAACCTTCTGTCCTATCTGGAATGTAAGCATAATCACCATTTACTTGAATGTCTCTTATTGTATTACTAGAAGTATCGTTATAATAAATCTCATTCGGATTTGTCAAGTCAGTAATATTTACTATGCTAATTCCACCCATATAACAAGATACATATGCATAATCACCACTGACGTCAACACCACCTCCGGAATGTGTAACAGGAGCAGAGATAATTATCACTGGATTGGTTGGATCCGTGATATTGACTAATGTCAATCCAGACCCATAATTTCCAAGAAAGGCGCAATCACCTGATATATCAATACCAAAAACATTAGAACCCGAACTCATATTAGCAACGGAAATCGGGTGGGTGGGATCTGAAATATCGAAAACAGAAAGTCCACCAGAACTACTAAGAGAATAAGTCACGTAAGCATAATCCCCTTCCACGCAGATTCTCTGAGGACTTGCTGGTGTTGGGTAATCCGAATAAAACGGTAACGAAGGATGTTCTGGATCTGATATATCAAAAACCGCTAATCCTTTATCACTATCTGTAGCATAAACAAAATCGCCATCTACATCCAATTGATTGGTAGATCCTGAAGTTTCAACATAAGATAATTGATTAGGAGTTGTTGGATCGGACACATTAATAATATATAATCCACTTTCACTCGCAAAAAATGCATTAGAACCACTGACATATACATCTTGTCCAGTTCCAGCAAGACCAGTAATATTTCCAACAGGTTCAGGATTTATGGGATTTGAAATGTCATAGATTATAAATTTAGGATTATTAAGTAATGCCACGTAAGCATAATTTCCATCTATGAATAATCCCATTATACTCTCTGGAGTTGTTTTAGTGTAGGGAGTTCCTGGATTGATGGGCGTTGTAATCTGAATGATTGCTAGACCAGATTCGCTATCGGCAATGTAAGCATGATCACCACTTAGATACACACCAATAGCATCTCCCATCGTGTCTGCATAGATGGGTGTTCCCGGATTAGTTGGATCTGAAATATTGATAACGGCCAAACCTGCATTTCTACCTGCCAGGTACGCCCAGTTACCTTCAATATATATATCATAGGCTTGATTAATTGTAGGTTTATTAATGGGATCTCCTGGATTGGTAGGATCAGAAATACTCATGATTGTCAAACCGTTGTTCTCTGCAAGATAAGCATAATCACCACTCACGTAAACACCATTTGCCATCGATCCAGAATATTTATAAGCTATATCAACAGGATGAGTTGGATCTGAAATATCAAATACCGCCAAATATCCCCCATAATCATCCGCTACATAAGCATTGTCCCCACTCACATAAACATCACGAGCCCTCCTGTTTGCGTCTAAACTTTTATTAACAATTAATTCAGGATGAGTTGGATCAGAGATATTTACAACAGCTAATCCAGATGCCCAATCCGCTACAAAGGCATAATTTCCATGCAGAAAAACACCATAAGCATATCCTTCTGTATCTGCTTGTGAAGTTAATTCAGCTTGAATTGGATCAGAGATATTGTAGACTAATAAACCTGCGAAACCTGCTGCTACATAAGCAAAATCACCGCTAATTTTTATATCCCTTAGAGATAGATAAGAATTATCCTTAGTGACATAAACAGGTGTTGTTGTATCAGTTATATCAAAAACTAAAAAACCCTCATTAAAATCCACTATATAAGCATAATCTCCACTCACGCATAGATTTTGTACAGATCCATTAGTATTTACCTGATATATGTAGGATGACTGAGGAGGTTGATTAATAATATTCTCATCTGAATTATTATTGTTGATTATACTTGTAAGTACTCCAGTAATTCCTGAAAAAACACATGGAATCAATAAGACTATCGTAAAAATAAATAAAAGCAATAAAATTCGTTTGTTTTTGTTTTTTTTCATTTTATCTTTCACTAATATATTTTAATTTTTCATTTATCAAAAAACCGTGAAATTATGTTAAAATTATAGTTTTAAATCAATTTAAAGATTTCCTAATTTACCTTTATATTTATTTTATTTCTCTTATTGACCATGTTTAAAATTAGAGAGAAGATTTATACAAAAATGTTCAATAAATAAAATTATCACGGAAAGTTCAATTTTTTAAAAAAGATCAATACCTTTTAATTTCTCTAATCACTATTGTTAATGGGCAGCTAGGGCCTGCCTGAAACTCT
>CAYPTZ010000562.1:0-3136 GCA_964413395.1 uncultured archaeon
ATTAATTTATTTGCTTAGTTTAATAAAAATTTTAAAATAAATAACAAAAAAATATAAAATAATAAAATAAAAAAAAAAAATATAAAAAAAAAAAACCAAAATATAATTAGAAAATACCCAATTTAATTGCTAAATCTGCTGCAGAATTATTTGGATGTAATTTAACAAATGCTTTTTTGGTTCCATCAGATTTGATTAAAGTGTTAATTTTCACAACTTTTACATTATATAAATTCTCTACGGCATTTTTAATTTGAAATTTATTGCACTTTCGATCAACAATAAATACCAATTTGTTATGATCTTCTATCAAATCAAATGTATTTTCTGTGACTAATGGTTTTTTAATAATTGCATAATAATTAACGGCCATTTTTTTAATTCACCTCATATTTATTTAAAGAATTAAAAGCAGATTGAGTCCAAATAACTAATCGACCACAATGTGTTCCAGGAGCTAATACATTACAACTTAGATTGGCAATATTGATAATTTCAACACCTGGAATATTTCGAGCTGCTTTATAAATTCCAAAATTTTCCTTTATTACAATTAGAGGTCCTTTTCTTTTCTTATATTTGCGACCTCTTCTTTTTCCTTTACCTGCTCTAATCGTGATATTATCTTTTATTCTTGAAAGTTCATCAGAAATTCCAACTTTATCTAAAATATCAATGATTTGTGAAGTTTTTTTAATTGTCTGTAATTTATCATCTATAACAATTGGAAGAGATAAAATTCCATCAATCCTATGACCTCTTTTTTTAACCAATTCCCGCTTTTGTGTTGCCGAAATTGCTGAAAGTAGAGCGATTTTTCTTTCTTTTTTATTTATCCTTTTTATTGTGACTTTTTCTGCTCGAGGAGGATGAGCTAAGCGCCCTCCAACAACTCCTGGTGCAAATCCTGCGTTTCTTGAAGTTGGATAACCTGAACCTTGAAGCCTAGGTACTCGAGCGGTAGCGTGCCCAGTCCCCCAACCTAATGCAGTATTTCTTTTACCCGCTAAAGGGTCTCTCCCTTGAGGTTGTTTCTGTGCACATTCAGAAGATATGACTGATCTTTGAATTAAATCAATACGAGGAGTGATTGAAAATACTTTTGGAAGATCTATTGATTCTTTTTCTTTCCCATCTAACCCAATTACATGTATCTTATTTTTACTTTTTACCATGTTTTACACCTACTTTCCCTGTTGGCTCAGTTTGCTGATATATGTTATTTCAGGTACTGATGCATTAAAATGATTTTTGGGTCTCATTGTTTCTCTTAAACGAATTAATCGTTTTTTAGTTCCAGGGATAGAGCCTAATAGTAAAAGGTAATCACTTTTTACTAATCCATATCTAATAATTCCACCTTTAGGATTAACTTCGTCTCCATCTTCAGATATCTTGATAACTCGTTTGTGATATTCAACTCGATTATGGTATCCTATTTGTCCTGCTCTTCCTATTGTATATAATAACTTTGGAGGTTTCCAAGGACCTATACATCCAATTCGACGTTTACCTTTACGATTTTTTCGTGACATTAATTTGATTCCAAAACGTTTTACAACACCTTGAAATCCTTTACCTTTTGAAACAGAAATAGAATCAATCATGCTTCCTTCATCAATACAATCTCGGATTTTTACTTCTTGGCCCAATAATTCTTTAGCATAATTAAATTGCTCAATAGTTTTACCTCCAGAAACCTTAATTTCAATAATATCAGGTTTTATACGAGGAACAGAAATATTATAGGGTTGAGTATGAAATAATCCACGAATTTCATGACCTTCTTCAATAGTATCTTCTAATTTCTTAATTTTCTCTTCAAAATTATATGTTTCTGGGTTTGGTACTTGAATTTTTCTACCTAATTCAGGCTTTAATTCTGAAGCTAATATTTCACCAATTGCATTCATTCCATATTCGTCACGTTGATATACCTTTATCCCAAAAAGAACTATTGGAGGTGTTTCAATAATTGTGACTGCTTTTACAAGTTCTTTTCCATGAAAAGGGCTTGTTTCTTGGTCTTCGATATATGCAACGTGAGTCATACCTGCTTTAAATCCAGCAAATCCCAAAAATTTAGGTTTACCATTATAATCTGCCCAATTCCTCACACGGCCTTTACCATATCTTGCCCTTTTTCTGGGAAGATAGGCCAGCGAGCCATGTCGGGGTGCAGATTGTCGTCTGTGTCCCATTTATTATCACATTTTTTACTAATTTTATAATTAAATTTCATTAACATTTCAAGGAACTTTTTTTTCATTTCTTGAAAATAGAAATCAGATTATTAAGTGATTAATTATTGTTAAATTTTTCTATTTTTACATAGTATATTAACATAAAATGATAAATGTCTAAAGATATCATCAAATTTATTTCGTCCGTATAATTATAAATAGAAATAGACAAGAAAAAAAGAGAATGCTTACCAGTATCTAATCTTCATCTTTTGAAGGAACATAATAATATTCCCCAATTTTTCTTTGATATTTATCAAGATTTGAATCAAATTTATTTACTCTAGGCCTACCCGTTGATAAATCCCTTCTAAATGTAATATTCATCATGGTCAGAAACTCATTCATACCAGATCTTAAATCTTGAGGTACATTAGCAAATCCATCAATACCCGGATTACCTTTAAAAACAATTAATGAATCAGAAATGAAATCTTGTGTGATTATATCGTGCTCAACCACAAAAGCAGCTTTTTTTATGCTCTCAATAGATTTTCTTATAATTAATGCCATTGCTAATCTCATTTCAACATCTAAAAATGCAGAAGGTTCATCGATTAAATAAACATCTGCTTCAGTAGTTAAACAATCAGCAATTGCAACTCTTTGCAGCTCCCCACCACTTAATTCACTAATTGCTCGAGATTCAATATTTTCCAATTTAAATCCTTGAATAATACGTTTTTTATATTGAGAATCAAAATGTGGCGAACCTTTTATTTTTTGGAGAATGTCATATACCTGAATATCAGGATCATATTCAATATATTGAGTTTTTAATGAAAGTTTTAGCTCCTTTCTCTGAATAATGCCTTTATCGGGTTTAATTTTTCCAGAGATGAGATTTATAAATGTTGTTTTTCCACTTCCATTAGGTCCTAAAATACCAATAA
>CAYPTZ010000563.1:0-3131 GCA_964413395.1 uncultured archaeon
ATTTATATAAGACTTGTATTAATAGTGGTATTATAAAAAGAGATTGATTGACTGAAAATAACCCTCTTTTTACTAAATTTCGAATGAAAATGAGGAGAAAATATTGAAATTAAAACAAACAAAACTGAATTCAATAAAATTGACATTAATTATATTATTGTTTTGCATTTGCAGTCTCGTAAATCCAAATCTTGAAATGAAAAGTGATATCAAACAAAAAATAAATATCCCATTATCATCAGATGGAGAATACTTTCAAACTCATCTTATTAGTTGTACAAGATCTGGATGGGGAGGAATGGGAAGAAATTTTTTTTATGATGTCGATAATGATGGAAAAATAGAATGGGTGAGTTGTGGATCAGGACAATGGGGCGATATTTATGAAGAATGGCATTTTTATGAATGGAATGGTGTGGATTACATTCAAGAAGGATATTTTACGGTCTCTGATTCATCTTTTGATTGGGATGTTGGGGATGTTGATGGAGATGGGAAACTTGAATTATTGTTAGGTAATCGAAATCACCATTTTTATGTATATAATATGGATTCGGATTCATATACGCAACAGGTAGATTATAATTATGGATCTGAAATAAATCATGTAATTTCAGGGGATTTAAAAGGAACAGGAAAAGATGAAATAATAATGGGAAATAATGAAAATTGGGGAATCTACACAGTCAGCGGTAATTCATTAGTGACTGAAAAATCCCAAGCAAATTCTGAATGGGTTCATTTTTATGGAGCCGGTGATTTTGATAATGATGGGAAAGAAGAATTTGTTGGAATAAATAATGCCCGAAATATTGGAATTTATGGATATAATTCAGATTACGAATTAGAATCTATAATTTCGACTTATGTGGGTGAAATGTCTGTATTAAATATCATAACTGATGATGATGAACCGGAGATTGTAGTTTCAGATCAAACCACGATAAAAATCTATGATTATGTCTTAGGTGCATATCAAAATGTTGCCACCTTAACAAATATGTCATATTCTAATTCTCATTACGCATGCGAAGTTTTCGATGTAGATTCAGATGGAAAGCAAGAATTATTAGTCGCATATTCTCCTGGTGATTATGATTTGTATGAATTTGATGAAGGGAGTAACACATTTTCATATCAAGAAAAAGTGCCGTCAACCTTGCCTTGTAAAGAAATAGGAGCGTTAATAGATCAAAGTAAAGATCATGCAGAATTTCGATTAGTTATGGACTTTAATGATGACGGGTATTATGAATTTGTAGAAGGTGGTTCCGATGAAGCAGGAACTGGCTATTCTGCTTTGACTTCTTTCCCTATGTCTTATAATAATTATGAGTTTATATCTGATAATATTAATGATGATGAAAAATTTGAAACTCCATGGTGGACTATAGGAATAATTGCACCAGTTCTAGCAGGAATTATCTTAATTTTTCCAGAAGTTAACACTCGTATCCAAAATTTTAAAGGAAAAAGATCACGAAGAAATTTCTAAAAAAACCAATCTGGGAAAATAATTATATTCAAGTTTAGATTGAAAATAACTTTCCTCACCTTTTTTTCCCAAATAGGCTACTATTTAGCTGTTTTAATAATAAATCTGACTTAAATTAATGAATGAATGCAATCCTTTCCAGAAGGAAGGATTATTTCAGAAAAAAACAATGATACTAAGGTGAATTTCAAAATATACTTCCAATTTTGGGTCAGAAAATTATATTCGGATATTAAGTATATTATTTATATTTTCTGCGAATTTTTTTGTATAATCATCTTTGTGAATAACGAAATGACTTTATTCAGAACTGGGCCACCGCTTTTGAATCATATTTCGCTAATCTAACTTTTTAATAATATGGGCAATGTGTGTATAGCATCGTGTTCCTTTGGTAAAAATAGCAAAAATCAATTTTTCTCTCCTTTTCCATTGAATTCTGATATTTTTATTGGATTTTTCTTGCCGTTTTTTTAACAACATTAGGATTTCCACGTTTTTTGATGAATTTTGGTTATCGATATTCATTTTCTATTAAGTAATGATATTTTTTATTCTTTTATTTAACAAATTCTGTCATAACACCGATTTTTTATATCATTCGTTGTTCTAATTCATATATAATATCCAAGATCATATTTTTGTCGTAATATTTTTTTGCTGGTGAAAAAAAAAACTTTGATCGGTTGATTAAGATAATTATCTATAGTTTGGGATGTAAACCAAGGATTAATTGTGAGTACTTTCGTTGGATCAAGAGAATTTGACTCTGCTTCATTAAAAAATTTTCGAAGTGTTGATCATCACGAGTTTTTGATACAGATAATCCAAGGTTTTTTCGTGTTTGATATCATATGATAATGATTAAATAATGCGGATCTCCAGCAATATTAATGAATGTTTCATCTATGGCTATTTTTTAATCAATAATTCATTCTAAAACCAATTTCTAAATATAATCTATGGATTATTTTTTTCTGGAATTTCTTCGTAAAATAAGTTATAAGCCTAGAGGATCGGTAAAAATGAGTTCCAAATTCTCTTTTGGGGATCTTTATTGAGATTAAAGGAGAGAGAATGTGGCAAATTTGTGTTTGGAGAACATCTCGAAATCACACAGAAGTCCGGAAATTTAATTGCTTTTTTCCAAGGTTAGATAAACGAAATTCGCATATAATTTTTTACATTGAAACATGCACCAGTGTCATTTTTTGAGGTTTGATAACCATAATTACCTAATTCTGATGAATGACAGATTGGAGATAAAATGGTTATATACATTAATTCAAATTCATAACTTTCTTCTGTTAAAGAAGTATTGTTTGATAAAAACATCGATATATGTTTTTGGGGCGTTCACCCATATATTTCTTCATTTTAGGGGAGTTTTATAGTAAATGAAATATATAAATTAACATAAAAGAAGGTCATCAGCATAATATTTATGGATCAAACTATAAATCGAAACAATTTATTTGGTTAAAATGATTAAATTTGAAAAAAATCATAAATCTTCAAAATAATCAATTGTAATTTTCCCGTCGTTTTTTTCATATTTATTCCATATATTTTTTGCAATACTTGAATATAATAATTTACTTCCCCCTCAGAAAATTTCCAGCGTTTTGAACAGGTC
>CAYPTZ010000564.1:0-2128 GCA_964413395.1 uncultured archaeon
TAAAATGCTCTCTAAGAGGGGAGCCTACCCCCCATCAGCTGCATTTTTATTTCTTCTTTTGATTATGTTTATTGATTATTTCTTCAATAGAATCAGATACAATATGAGGCATTGTTATATGAATATTATGTCCTGTTGAACATAATATTTGTTTGGAATCTTTTGAAAAGGAAAGGAAATCCTTTTGTAATTCTTTCCATTCTTTTGTTTTCTCTCCTTCAATATGTGTTAGAATTATAATTGGTTTTTCAATAAAATCATTAATTTGATTTATTTGTTCAACACTATCTGGAATATTTATGAATTCTCGATATATCGTTTCATAAACCTTTGTCTGATATTGCGTTATCTCATATATTTTTGAAAATTCTGAAGTAGTTTTATCCATTAAATCTTTAGCGATCTTTCGTACTCCAAAACGACTAAGAAATAATAGAGATTTAAAATATAATTTGGAGGAATATAAATCAGATAATACATCCTTTGGATGGGAACTATCAACAAATATCATTCCGATAACCTCATTTGGATGTAAATCATAGAAAGATCGAATATATAATCCTCCAAGTGAATGGCCGACCAATATATATGGGCCTCCAATATTCGCTTTTTTTAAAGATTGTGATAATTCATGTGCAATCTGATTACTTGTTCTTTTCTTTTTCGCTACTTCACTCCATCCCATCCCTGCCCGATCATAAGATACACTTCGAACTTTTTTTGACATAACTTGTTGGACTAAAGACCAACTTAGACATCCATTTCCAAGTCCACTTTCAAAAATAACTGTTATGCCTGAACTTGGGGCATCATCAGTTTTTTCTGGTTCAATAACACGTAAATGCATTTTATGTAGTGTATTTATTATTCTTCCCGGAGGTGGATATTGAATAGCTTTAAGATCACGCTTATTTTGAATATTAATTCCAATTTGTGCAAACAATAGCAATAAAATTAAAATAATTAAAATAATCCAAAATATTTCCCTCACACTATTTATTTCAGCTGAAAGATAAAAAAAGGTTCTTTTTTATCTTTGATAATTTGTTTTAGATTTCGTGATGAAATACTAAAAATCAATTTTTTTGGAATTTTCTAAATATATTTATCCCATGCTCTTTATATACAAAAAAGCCCTATTTTAGAGTATGGAGAATAAAGTTGAGATCTATATAATAACAAAAACTGGAATTCTATTACATAAATATTCAATTTTATCCATTAAACAAGAGCAAAAAGATCAATTAATGTCAGGATTTTTAACTGCAATTAATTCATTTGCAAAAGAAATTGGTTTCCCAACTGATGTCTCCCTTATTCGATCAGGGAATTTGGAAGCGCGGTTTTATTCAGGTAAATATGTCTTTTCTGTTATAATTATAGACTATTCAATGCCTTTAGGTTTAATGACTGAACCAATTTTATCTGGATTAGCTGAAGAATTGTGCCATCTCTTCGAAAGGACTTATCGAGCAGAATTAGAACTAGGTAATGATACAAATATTTACAAAGATTCTGATTATGAAAGTTTTCATTCTCATATCGTAGAAACAATTAATAAATATGCCAAAGAAACAGGAGAACTTTATCACAAATTAATTTTAATAGAAGCTATCTATTCAAAGGTTCCTCAAAAATGGATCCTACCTCTAATGGAGAAAGCTGGATCTGAATTTGATATAGTAGAAGGATTGCGTGCAATACCTAAAATATATCGTTCAGAATTAAGAAATGCTATTGATAAAGTCTCTCTTACTAGTATGCCTTTATGGAAAATCTTTGCAATAGAAACAATTGCTTCAGATCAATTATATTAGAAAAAATATCTTAAAAAAAAAACTAATAAGATCCACCATATGGAACTTCTTTTTCAGAACCAATTTTTTTATAATATTCTCTAAATATATCACGTATAAATTTATTTGATATTTTACTTGCATCTCTATCAAAATCACTATAATTTTTATAAAATCCTTTGACGAAGTCAATGATTTCTTGAGATAATCCTCCTCTTTTCATTCCTAATTCATTAATTTTGTACCATCTTGCAGGATTTCCATATGCCACAGTAAAAGGAGGTAGGTGGTTGGTAATGGGGGTTAACATTCCAATCATACAAAAGCAACCA
>CAYPTZ010000564.1:2138-3131 GCA_964413395.1 uncultured archaeon
ACTTTAAGTTGGTGAATTGCACAATTCAAACCTAGTACTGCATTATCACCTATTTGTGAATGTCCTGCAATATTAGCTGAATTAGTTAGTGTTACATTATTCCCCAATATTCCATCATGGCCTACATGTGATGTTGCCATTAAATAACAATCATTCCCTATGATAGTTTTATTTTCAATTGGAGCATTAATAGTCACTCCTTCCCTGATAATTGTATTATTCCCTATTATGGTTTTTGTGGCATTAGAATTTTCAGAGGTAAATTTGTTTTGACCTGAGGTTCCAATAGATGCAAATGGATAGATAACACAATTTTCGCCTATAACAACATCTTTATCAATATTAACTCCATTCTTGATAATTGTTGTTTCTCCAATTATACAATTTTTATGAATAAATGACATGATTAAACCTTCGATTTTCTATAATTCAATTTATTTTTTCTAAAATATAGTTATTTGTGATTAAATAAAATCAGTATTCATAATATAAAAGAAAAATTAAATAATTTTTCTAAAATCGGATAAATTAATTTTAGCGAAATTTATTTCGTTCCTATTTTTAAATATTTTAATTCAAAGAAGAATTAAGCTAAAATGAGATGAGTTTATTAGGAAAAAAAATTTGGATTGATGCAGAAGAACCAAAAGTCCCAATAATGTTCCAATCTTTATTTCGATGGTTTGAAAAAGCTGGTGCTAAAATATTTATTACCGCTAGAGATTTTGATTCGACCTTTAAAATTTTTGATCACTCTGGAATCAAATACACAAAAGTTGGAAAACATGGAGGCAATACTCTTCAAGGAAAACTAAAAACCTATATTGATAGATTAGATGCTCTTCTTCCAATAATTGATGATTTTAAACCTGATTTTCTTGTTACATTTGGAAGTGTTGAAGCTTCTCGAATTGCTATGGGATTAGGGATTCCATCTATAGGTTATAGTGATGAGCCAAGAAGTACATTCGTTTCCAGGCAATTATTTCCTTG
>CAYPTZ010000565.1:0-3130 GCA_964413395.1 uncultured archaeon
CAGCATCGGTTGATACAGATAAAGGTGAACATGGATCACTAACTTGACCAGATCCATACGTATTCACAGCAGTTATTGTATATGAATATGAAGTATCTGGTAATAAACCTGTGTCTGTATAGGAACTTCCACTAGGTTCAGCGACTAAACTTCCATCTCTAAATACTTGATAATTTCCAATATCTGTTTCGGGATTGTTATTCCAATCTAATGTGATTGAATTTTTATCAACTGTTGTAGCGGTCAATCCAGTTGGAGCAACAGGAGGTGCGTGATATGCTAAAGTAGTGGCAGAAGCTTGACTTGAAGGATCACTTGATAAATCTCCAGTATTTATTGCAATTACACGGTAATAATAGGTTGTTTCAGTTGCTAGTGCTGAATCTGAAAAAGCACTTCCAGAAACTTGACCAATTAATGTAGAACTACTTGGAGTAAATCCAGAAGAAGTACTTCGATATACTTCATAATGAGCAATATTTGGTTCAGCATTATTATTCCAATCTACATCAATAGAATCCCAACTTGCAGCAGAAGCACTTAATCCAGTAGGTGCAGTAGGCGGTTCAGCAGGTCCAATATCATTTCCTCCAATTAAAACTCCAGCATTAAATACAGGAATATAATCATTTGGAGCAGCAGTACTTCCACTAAAATGATAAGAAAAGTCATTACTACTATCCCATGATGATGGAAAATTAAAGGATAATTGTGTTTCTCGGGCACTTTCTGATTGACCACCTGGGAAAATTGCGGATCCTGAATAATCGACTTCTATAAAATAGATATTATCACCATATAAAGTTGGACCACTGAAAACAGTTGGAACTTCAGAATATCCACGAGTAATACTAACATCGTTAATGGAATCACCCGCAGCAATCATTTCACTAATATCAAAATAATATTTAAATGACATTCGATCATAAGAAACAGCTGGCCATGCAGCATGATTAGTTAAATCAACACTCACAGTCATTGCAGTTGATCCCTCGCTTGTTAATCGTGCATTAGCAAAGAATTCAGGTAATCGTTCGGAAACTGGTTTAAAATCTTCTACACGAGGAAATCCAGGAATTATAGATCCTCCATATTGACCAGCCATATAAGTTAAAGCACCAACAAGACCCATGTTATAATCCATAGCTACTTCATTCGAAACATAATCCCCACGATCATCAGTATATTGATCATCAGCTGAAGGAGGACCACCAACTAGAGCCCCATGTAAAATATGTCGGTTATCATCAGGAGGACCAACGAGATTATTTGCCCAAGATCCATGAGCAGTTCGATGATGAGGATTAATTGGAGGATTATTTCCAAATCCCATAAGATAACTGCTGGATCTAGGATTAGAACCTAATACATAATCAGTTTGTACTTCAGCAAAATCTAGATAAGGGGAGACTTTACTACTAGTACACAATGGATCATTACCCCAAATAGCTGCGATCATTGCGGTATTTGAAGAATGTCGTAATGAACCCCAATTAGTTAAATGAGCTTGACCACCAGGTGAATATGTAATTCCTCCACCAGGCATCCACCAATCTAAATTACGTTCTATAGATTCAATGTAAATTGAGTCTTGAGTCTCTCTAGCTAATAAAATTTGTGCAATATAGTGCATATCATCCCACGCTAAACCCCATTGATATTCCCAATAAGGTTCTTGTCCTTGAGTATTCCAATTAGTAGCAGCACTTTCTGCTCCTGCTAACCAATTTGATTGTCCTGTTTTCAAATACATCAACATTTTTGCAGTGGCTAATTCATCATAAAATCCACTCCAGGAATTATAATAAGCACCAGCAATCGAATTGTAGTACGAATCAGACATAGCAGCTTCAGATAAAGCGATTAAATCTTCAGCATGTGAAAGACAAGTTGCAGCATAACTAGGATCTTCATTTTCTAAGATTATTGAAGTTGCGATTAAAGCAGCAGCAGTAGCTGCAGTCACAGTAGAACCACCAGATGAAGCTGTTACTTTATAAGAAGGACGGGTCATTACTTCTTCAATAACTTCAACAGGACCCCACCATGCATGATCAGCACCACCATCTCCAATTTGAAAATAATAATCATTGGGATTTGGATTACATTTTATAAAATAATCCGTTCCCCAACGGATAGCATCAATTAATTCATCATATAAGCCTGTATTTCGAATAATACTTTCATGTTCCATAACATTCCATGCAAGTGTTAACATTGTTGAAGCCATGGGTAAATTAAACTTTACATGATCTCCAGCATCATAATAACCACCAGTGAGATCCAATCCAACATCCGCTCCATCATTTAAAGCAGAATCATCTCGCCAAATGACAGGATTATCATCTGGTAAATCACCTGAACGTTGTTCCAAATAAAAATAAATCGCTTTTTGTAAAGCTTCAGCATAATTATATGGGCCTGCAGATGATACATCGTTATCTAAAGGAGTTGAGTCATTTGGCATCATAATAGGACCTAATAAAAACAATGATGTCAATAAAATTCCGATAGATGTAAAAACTAATATTTTTTTTTGTTTTTTCATACCAATATCACTTTAATTTGGAAAAATGATTAAAGGAATATAATTCCGAATTTCTTTTCTTATTTTCAATGCAAATTCTATATTTTATATAACCTAAATATCACTGAAATGAATATAGCATTTTTTTCAATTTTAAAGAATTGCCTTAAATAAGAGATATAGACTTCTAATGAATATTCAATTCAAAAAGAAATTCCCTTAGTTCTTCTTCCGTTTTATTAAAAAAATTTTATTATTCTAAATAAATAAAAAATAAATATATAAATTCACTAGGAGTAATTTTTCTTGTTTCATTTAAATATTCATCTTAATTTCTAGTTTTTTTAGTTAGAGAATGCCTCAATTCAATTGTATTAAACAATAGAAAAAAAAAATACATAGTTTATCAAAAGTAGAAGAAAAATATCAAATCTAATACTTATAATTGGGAGTAATGATTCTATTTCATTCTAGCAATTATACTATCATTATAGTATATTTAAAATTTGTCAATATAGAAAACATCTAAAAAAAAATTAAATATTATCCTTGACTTTACAAGATATTATTAATTATCTCTTTTTTGTCGTATTTAGTCGGAAA
>CAYPTZ010000566.1:0-3128 GCA_964413395.1 uncultured archaeon
TACATTTTTATTTTTTTTTTATTTTTGAGAGTGACAAAAATCATTCCAATTCTGTTTATATTATTACAATATAATAATTGATTATGATATTCATATGGTAATTTTTCAACTATATTTTCTCATATTATTTTATCAATATGAATTCAAGTACACAAAAACATACAAAATAAATTTCAAAATAAAAAAAATTCGGAGAAAATTTAAATGAAAAAACGAAAAATACTGTCTGTTTTCTTATTAGTTATGGGTTTTAGCATGATGCAAACATTATTTATAAATAATGTATCTGCATCATATGATTCTATCATGATGACGCGGGAAAACACAGTAATAATAGTACAAGAAGGCACAAGCACCCCAGATAATCTTAATCCATGGATATGGAATCCAAATTTTGGGGTAGCATTAATATATGAACCATTATTTGGAAAAGATATTTCAAATGACGAATTCACCCTTGGAATTGGAACTGCAAAGACTTGGAATGCAGATGGATCCTTTATAACAGTTAACTTAAATCCTTCTGCAAAGTGGTCTGATGGAGAAGCAATAAACGCTGATGATGTGATATTTTCATATAATATTAGTTTTGAACAAGGTTGGATAGATGATATTGACCAAAAAATTTCATCTATTGAAAGAATCAACGATTATACAGTTAGATTTCATGCAACTCCAGAATTCAATCATTCAGCAATGATTGTAGAATGGTTATCTACTGATAGACCAATATTACCAGAACATATTTGGACAGAAATAAATGATACTGAAAGTGTAGGAAATGGCTATTTAGGGAATTTTGCAAATAATTGGTTTGATCCTTCATATCCAGAAGAATGGAAAGTATCATCTGGCCCCTATGTTCCTTTTGGAAAAGACGGAGATTCCCAGATCTATAAATTAAGGGATGATTGGTGGGGATTAAATGAAATTTACACCGATCTACCTAACTTTGCACTTCATCCTGAAGCACAATATGTTAAAATAATAAGTCCAATAGAAAATTTAAAAGATACGAATGAAATTATTAATACCGATTTTGATTTCTTAGTAGGATCTACTGATACAGATTGGAGAAATATACTAAATCAAAATGAAAAACTGATGACTTATTATCAAAGAGATCTTGACAAGCTATTTGGAGGTTTTGGAAGTACAATTGAATTAGCCTTTAACCATGATCGATATCCTTTCAATGAATTATGGTTTAGAGAAGTTATTGCCTATGCATTAGATTATGATACAATTAGTGAAAATGCATATGATAACATATATCCAAGATCCAAGCAAGGAGTGCTTAATTCCGAACTTGGAATTAACGAGGATATATATGATCCAATAGTTCAAGCTACAAATGGTATCGATTTTGATCAAACTCAAGCTTTATCAATTTTGGCCGCAAATTGTTATTATAATAGTTCAGAGCAAGCATGGTATACGCTAAACTCAACAGAATTTCTTGGTATGGAAGGTGTGATCGATATGGACCCAGATGTAGACGAAGTTAATGTCAAATTGGGAGGTTATGATATTATTACTCCAATCGGATGGACAGATGTTGAACGAGGGGTTGATGAATGGGTCACCTGTATTAATGCAATCGATATATCGGTAGAAAAAAATTTAACCGTGTTCGGAAACTTGATGGAACCTAACTATGAATACGAAGAAAATCTTAGTGATGATACCTTCGATATGGCTATGATTGTATTTGGGGGATTACTAAGGGACAACCCAGCTAAATTATTCAATTATTATACTGGAGATTCCACAACATGGAGGAATTGTACAAATTGGATTAATCCAACATATGCAGACTATGCCCACGAATTTGAAATAGCAGATAATCAAGCCGATCGGGAAACATATGCATTTTTATTGCAAGAAATTTTAGCAACTGAAATGCCAAGTATTCCTACACATACAACAGTAACTAATTGTTTGTATAATAGTGAATATTGGGATGGATGGGTCACCGATGATAATCTATATGATACCCCAACAACAGCTCTACAATTAAGAACATCTATTGCTGATAAAGTACGACAAATATTAAATCTTAAAAAAGCTACCACAATTACCAATGGAATATGGCAAGATATATTTGAAAATGGCAATTTAGTCGAATGTATTGATGAAGAGGAAAGAAATAGATTTAACATTGATTGTACTATTTCTGATTCAGTCTCAGTCAAACTAACTGCAATGACTGGATATAATAACATTCCAATACCTGAAAAAATGGCAGTTCTTAGTGTATATGAGATAGAATTCAGCAATCCAGAAGTTGTCTCAGATATTGACGGTACTTTCACAATATATAGCGATAGCTATGGCCCATTAAAATTATATAAAGTATTAGAATGGGATGGAACAGAATTAACTGAAATTGCTGAAAGTGAATTAACAGAAAATGATAATACAATAACTGTTAATAATATCAATCCAGAGAATATATATTTAGTTGCCGAAATTGCCAATGAAAATGCTGATGTTCCATTTGATATTCCAGGATATTCAACAATATTCTTATTTAGTCTATTAACTTTAACATCGATAGGAATTATTTATAGATTGAGGAAAGAAACTTAAATTTTATATACTTTTTTTTTTAACATTATAATATAATCTATTAGGGGAAATTTGAAATCTAAAAATGGTAAAAATAATAAATAATTCACATAAAAATGGAAATAGCCAGAAAAATTTCGCCCTTTTTTTTTTTATTCTATTGCTTTTTAGTGGTTTTTACATACCTTCATCGTATAAAAGTGCTGTAGATTATCAACCAACTAGAATAAAAGTTCAAGCAGGAGAATCAATTACAAGAAATTGTACTGATGAAAGTACTTTTGAACAATATTCTAAGATTAAAATAGAATATGAAATTCAAAATGCATCTCAAACATACTTTAGATTATATTATAATAATTCTATCAAAAATTTCGGAAAAATTGTGAATAATGATATAACACTTATTTTTTCACTTAAAACTTCTGACTTAGGACATTATACTGTTACTTTCATACTCTATTCTTCTCATTTGAATATTTCAATTGATACTCAGTTAATTGTGAATTATTTTAATATTACAATAATTGAAGGATCAAATAATCCGAATGATAATT
>CAYPTZ010000567.1:0-3121 GCA_964413395.1 uncultured archaeon
ATCTGATTTTTTTAAGTTATTTTATATGCTTTTTATAATAAGAATTTATTAATTGCGGTGATTATTTTACTTTCTTCCTTAATTAAAATACCATTTTTCTTCACATATTCTTCGCCAAAAGTAATTTCACCACGTTTTTCTGGGAAAAGAAATGCACCCGGGGTACTTGGAGTTGCAACGAGGTCAAAACCAATAAGTTCGAAATCATCTTGTACTAAATTTTCACCATTTATTTCTTTAAGTGTTCCAACACCACGACTCGAAATACCTAACTTGATTTTATTTTGTAAATAAAGAACAATTTTATCACCAACTACTGAAACCACACCGTATTTAATATAACCGGGGCTAACAATCAATTTCAATTGACCAAACAATACATTTTCTTGCTCACCCTTACCCCACCACATTTTAGTAATCATATGTGAGATATTTTGCAATGATATTATTGATGAATCTGGGTGGTCTGCTTCTGATACAGCACTATTTGAATTAACTAAATTTTGATATAAATCAACTTGTGGTATTAATACATCTTTGGGGTAGATACGACCATTTTTATTTTTTACCCCCCATTTCTGTAATATACAATTAACCAATACAGGTTCATTTGGTTTTAATTCAAAATTTTCGTTAAGAATGTCTTTATTGATTTCAGAATTGATATATCCTGCATCGTGTTCGATTAAAATACCGAATCCAACATCACCTTCTTCCAATATTCTACTTAATTGTTTCTTTAGCATCTTAAGTTCTTTTATATAAATAGTTTTAATTACTATTTTGTCTTAATCAATTATTTATTGCCATCATCCTTAGATTCAATCATAGTCGTTTCAACAATATTCTCAACAAACATGTAGGTTTCTAAATCAGCACATCTTTTGGCAATAGATTTATTAACTTCTTTGAGTTTTTTTAATTTTTTTGACATAACATATGGAATTTATTGGTCTGCTTTAGATAATTTTTCTACTTTTGTTTGAATTTCATCAAGTTTTTTCAATATTTTTTCAGAATCAATCCGACCAATTTTATCAGTCAAATCCAGTAGATTTGAAACTCCATTTAATACATGGAGAGTTTCTTTCTCGCTCTCTATCCATTGACGAGTTCTATCTTCTTCACGTTTAAGCATTTCAATTCTAAGACTTTCCAGATTATCAGTATGTTCTTTTCTTATCACATCAATTTTTGCTATATGTTGTTGTTGCATTAATTTCATTTCAAGAGTTTTTTTTCTTAATGACTTCATCGTAATATAAGCAACAATAAAAAGAATAAAAGTAATAGCAATAAAAAGATAAAAAAATACATTACCCCAAATAAAATGTGTATAATTATTTATCATTTCTATAAGTTGAAGTATCATCATTTTTCGTTTATAATAAATAGTAAAAAGTATGTGAATAATTTCACCTATTTACATTTTTTATTAAGAGGTATTTATATAAAATATCCGAAAAATGGCGAAAGACGACTTAATTGTTCCGAATGGCAATGTATTATTAGTAGACCCTAATCTTGTTAATATCAATAATGATATGACGAATGCCGTTCCACAGTATCAAGATATGTATATTTTCGCTGAATTAACTGCTGAAAGTAAGGGAAGAACTGTTATAGTTAATGGAAAAGCAACTAGTGAAACATCAAAAACAATAAATTTTATTGGTAATAATCAAAATAATGATTCTAATAACCCAAATTATTTAAATTTTACCACAAATTATTATGATGGTAGTAATCCTGATGGAAAATATTATGAAGGATTTGGAATTAACAATATTAAAATTGTAATCAATTCATCATTCATACCACAAATTAATATTCAATTTATTGATATCAGAGGTTTGGCATTTTTTAATCAAAAAGATTCTCCATATAGAATATTATTTGATTTCCCACCACCAATATTTAATTTAACGGTTAAGGGATATTATGGAAAAGCAATTACATATAAATTACATCTTGTTAAATACACATCAGAATTCAGTGCTGCTAATGGTAACTTCATCATTGATGCTCAATTTGTTGCGGTTACATTTGCACCACTAACCGATATTTTATTTAGATATGTTGTAAATGCCCCATTAATTCGAAATCAGGAATCATTGAAACCCGAAACTGGTTTTCCACCAAAAAATACATATGAATTAATAATGAAATTAAAAAATCTCTATGCAACAATTGCGGATAAATTAGAAACCGATACAGAAAACAAACAATATTATTCAATACAAAAACAAATTGAAAGCATAGATGATATTATGAATATTTTTAAAGCAGTAATTGATAATGAAAATGAAATATTAAAAGCACAAGGTACGCCATATTTAATAGCAAAAACACCAAGTGAAGAATATAATCAGGTATCATTACGACCAACAGAAACATATAATATTCAAATTATAAAAAATCTATCGGAATTTAATAATTTAATAAAAAATGAAGAAACAACGGGAATAAAAAGTAATTTGAAAAATAGATTATTTATTGTATATGTTACTGGTAGTAATTTACCGTTAACACCTGATGATTATAATCCTTTTGAAAATTCTTCAACATACATATCACCAATACCAGACCCATATGAATATTCAACAGCAAACTATGCTGGGTTTAATACAGCATTAACAACATTCAGTAATAATTTGTTAGATTATAATCTTCCAGCCTTTAATATTCAAAATGGTGATATTGGAACACCATTGCCATTCAATAATGGAAAGAATATTGAAACAAATAAAACCTCAGAAACCCAATATTATGGAATGGATATCACCGAATATTATTATAAATTATATAAAAAAAATCAAGAATTAACCGAAAATAAAGACGAACTTTCAATCAGACTTGCAGAAAAAATTAATAATATGATTTCCCAAAATTTGGGGATGAAACCATCAATATATAATATATTTGAAATAATATTAAATGATGTTGATGAATTTTTCAATACATTAAAAGAAATCGCAAAAACTGCTGATGATGTACATAACAATCCACCATCAAATAAAGCAATTATTGCAAGTAATAATGTTGATAGTCCTACTTCGGAGGCAAATATACCTGACCACATATATCCATTTCCCTTAATCATTAAAGAAGCACCTATTCA
>CAYPTZ010000568.1:0-3112 GCA_964413395.1 uncultured archaeon
ATAATCTCCTTCCATAGAACTCGAAATCATTTCAGGAGGTTCATTATCAATTATCAAATTGAAACGTATCGATGTTTTCACTTCACTAATCCCATCACCACACCTTATATAAATATTAGAAATTCCCTCAGAAAGTCCACTATATACTTGAGTATGTTCAGAATTTCCACCATTTCCGTCACTATAAAATATCTGATTTTCTCCTCCGCTTGCTCTTCCCAAATAACATACAGAAATTCCATTATTAATTCCTCTTGAAGTTTGAACTTTCAAAATTAAACTAGGCCCTATCCCTGTTGTAATATTGCTTTCATGAGGATAATTAATCCCACCCTCTTCCATAAAAACAGAATCAATTTTCAGTCCGTAATCTCTTATGTAATCTTCTTCTGTTATATCTCTCCTTATTGAATATTCATAAAGAATGTCTGAATTAATGTTTTCATTTTCAGAAAAGTCTTTGCATTTAATAAATATTTGGTTATTTCCTAACATGCTGTTTTTAAGTGTTACATTAAACAGCCATCCTAAATTTCCTATCTTTCCCATTAAAGTCATATTGTATAGTAAATCTTCATAATTCATTTTATTATCATAATCATATCTGCATTCAGCATTTTCATCCAAATACATTTTCAGATTAATTGTTCCAGGATTAAATTCCCATATTTTATTTATTTCTGGGTCAAATCCTTTTACCTGGGGAGGAGTTTCATCTGGCCCCCATTTGATGCAAAAATTCAAGGAATTCTCGTCGCTGGAATGTCCAAATCTATCCTGACACCTGATTTTTAGACTTAAATCTGTTTCCTCTATTCCAGATTCAGCAATACATTCTTCTTCAGTCCCATTATTTTCTATGCAGTAATAATATACCCCTAATTGTTCTTCGCTTAGATATTCGACAACTTCACCAACACCAATATTAAACACAGGATTTGTAACAAAATTATTGTCCCCTTCTGGATAGTTTTGTGGCATTTCATTATAAGTTGAATAAGATTCCCAGCTGTATCTGCACTGTGCATTTTCATTTATATTTGCTCCAAATTCTATATAAGTATTCTCAGAAATGCATTCTGTATCAGAATTTATATTGGAATACAGGTTCCAGTTATTTGCATAAGCATCATCTATTGAATAATCTTCCGAGAGTGATTCCATTGATTCAATTTCTGGAGCATATCCATTATCTATTGATGAAACACATTCTGGTCTGTCTGTATTAGAATTTATTAAAATACATGCCTGACCTAAAGAATGACATTTATATTCAGTGCATGGAAGAGGTCCTTCATTGCAATCCTGGCAATTTTCTCCTTTAACAGGTGCTTGCCAGTCAAGGCATTGATACTCTATATCAATTCTGCTAATATCTCCTACTCCCATTATCCAATTATATAACTCAAAAGTCCACATTTGATAAAATATATCCCCTTGTAGTCTTAGGGCAGATTCCCAAAATCCTAGATTTGGTTTTTCCCATTCTTGCTGATTTAAAAAGATTAATTCATCAAGTGAGATTTGATTTGACATATAATATTCAATCATTCTTTGTTCTCTTTGTTCTGGTGTAAGAGATTGATAATCTTCTCCTAATATTTGTTCCATGAGTTCAGGAGGGAAAACTATTGGTAGGGGATTTTCAGGGGCAGCATTATTATTTTCTATTAAATCTATTATGCTTTCTAGAGCATTTGGAATAACTATCCATTTAAAATTAATCTCAAATTCCCATCTTTTTACTCCACCTTGATTATCACAACAAATATTTTCTGGATTCTGACCACTGCATCCGTTTCCACAATCAGAATCTTCAGCAACTATAGCATCATATTCATTTATAGTTTCTTCTGAAAATGCATTGTCTAATTTTTTCTTTCCTGAAGGAGAATAACTTAAATTTTCCCCAGAATTTTCCCCTTTATAATTTACATTCATACCACAATCACCCATTGCAAGACATAAATTATTCATTTCAGTAAAAGCTTCTTCTTTTAGACAATTGCAATTTTTCATACAATTATATCTACCAAAAACATTTTTTACAAAGTAAACAGTGCATGTGGAAGTTGCTATTGAACATAAACTTCCATCTGTGATATCATCTTCACCTGTCATATATTTTTCTTTTGAATCTTTTGGGATGCACATACCATAACCAAAAAACTCATCTATTTCTTTTTCCATCATAATACAATTATTTTCTTCACATTCATCACCAAGTTGGCTTATTCCTTCATTATAACTTAATTCTTCATTATTAATTTTGTCAAAATATTTTGAACTTAAGAGAAAGCAATTTTCAGCAGTGTTAGGAACACAGACAGCATTTGTAAATCCTGTATTTTGTGTTTCCATTTCCTGGCATACTGCAGTTCTTCCCTGGCTTGTGTCTCCGCAAGAAATATTTCTAATTTCTCCTTCATAACACCATTGTTTCCAACTTGTGCTTCCAGGAGTATCACTCCCATTTCCTGAAAGTCCTTCATAAAAACACCAGCTCTCTCCATTTTCCTTCTCTATATTTATTCCATTTATTCTAACATTGCAGCTTATATCTTTGCATGCATATTCTCCATTATTTTCCAAAGCACATGTTGAACTTCCATGCTGACAATCTTCTGCAATTCCCTCTTCATTTTTGCATGAATCAAACCAATAAACATCTTCTTCACCCTCAATGCATTCTTGATAATCCTGTGCAATGCAACTTACTCCAGATGGTTTTAATGAATCATCAGAGCAATACTTTCCAACACGAAAATCCATTCCCTCTCCCTGGCAATTTTCTCTTGTTCTGTATTTACATCTTCCAAAAAATTCATCAGAAATGCAGGCACCTCTTTCACCCATTCTGTCTATTAAAGTGCATTCAGTTTCAGTTAACTCAGTTCTAAAATCTAAGTCTTCCAGATTTAAAATTCTGTTATTGCAAGCCATTTGTGTCTCATAATACCCATTTCCATCAACAACACAACACCCTTCTAAACATGGATTGGGATTAAGAGAAATGTCACTACATAATTCGCTTGGAGAGTTTTCAAATATTAATTCCTCATCATTGCATCTTACATTGTAATAATGTGATGCACATTCAAAGTTTCCATAA
>CAYPTZ010000569.1:0-3107 GCA_964413395.1 uncultured archaeon
ATATGGTAATTAAAGAAACAACAATTGATGTTAGTTTCGATAACAAAAAAAAAAGGAAGATCAACAAATTACATTGATAATTATCAATAAAAATAAAAAAATTTTTTAGTATTGTCTTTCTTTTAATTAATTAGCATTTCCTGTTTTTATTTTGCTCTATTTCTCCTTAATGATTCTTTACCTAATATCCTATTATCAATTTTCTCTAACTTATTTCCTAATGGTCAATATAGTTATATTTCTTTTTTAAAATAGAATTTCCTGATCTCATCTCGTAATACAGCTTAAATTTTCGATTTGAGGGGCATGGAAACGTGAAGATCTCCTTTTTCTGATCGCCTTCTTTTTGTCGATATTTTTCCCGATCCATCATATTCGGCTGTCAATTTTGCTCAGATCACCCAAACCTTTATATATGTACATCACCTAACATATATTAGTTTGCGACCCTTTTGTGATCTATAATTCGATCCCATTATCCTTGGGGAGAAACACATTATATTAAACGCGGAGTTTATTATTATGGCAAAGAAAAGAAGAGTATTTGCTTGGAGCCCTTTACGAAAATTAATGAAAAAAGCGGGGGCAGAAATTGTTAGCAGAGAAGCAGTAGGAACCTTATTAAATAATCTCGAAGACCGAAGTAAAAAATTAACTGCTATGGCTTTAAAATTCGCCAAACATTCAAAACGTAAGAAAATTTCCTCCAACGATATGAGTCTTGCAATTGAATACCTTTAAGTTACTTTCCCTTTTTTCAAGAATTCGGTACTACCAAAAAAAAATAAAAAAACGTGATTATCATAGCGAAAAAACGAAGAATATTTGCCTGGAGTCCTTTACGGGGCTTAATGAAGAAAGCAGGAGCAGAAATTGTAAGTCGTGAGGCAGTAGAATTATTATTAAATTACCTCGAAACACGATCTAAACAATTGACCACCTCAGCTTTAATATTTGCGAAACACAGCAAACGAAAGAAGATTTCCCAAGCCGATATGGCATTAGCCATCGAGAATTTTTAAGTCGGACCTAAAAACCACAAACCAATCTGGTTTTTTTTTTCTTTACTTTCTCACTAAATTGCATCAATAGGAAGTAATAATTCTGTTATAGAAATTCTTATGACTCAAATGGAAATTTAAACGACAGATTTAATATCTGAAATTTCTAAATGTAGATATTCTAAATATATTGCTTAAATATGGTAAATGAAAAAATAAAAGAGACGAAATAGAAATCTCAATAATTTAACTATAAAAAAAAAATTACATTTTTTTAAGAACTATTTCTGTGTCGGAAGGGAATTTTGGAGATTTTATTTTCGATTTTTGCTTTATTCCATAATAAATACCAACTCCAATCACGGATAAAAGTCCAATAATTCCAATATAAACACCTAGTAAGGATCCAGATTCAGATTCGGGTTCTAATTTTATTCGACAGATAAACGCATCTTCCTCTCCAATAACTGAATTACCAAAAATACCTGGAGTTATTGGAAAATTAGTACCATTATTGGTTGTACCAATCATGATTATCTCCCCATCGCTATTCACAGCAATGCCTGTCCCAATATCAGAACCTTCACCACCAATATATGTAGAATATTCTAAATCAGTTCCTTGAGCATTGATTATACAGATAAATGCATCTTCTTGGCCATTATTCTTTTCAGAAATTGCATTATTAGAGACGGGAAAATCCTCTTTACTAAATGTATACCCTGTGATATAAGCGCAACCGGAAGAATTGATTGCAATATCAAAAGGAACATCTAATTCTTCACCTCCAAAGAGTGTAGAATACTCAAATGAAGTACCATCGGCACTGATTTTGCTTACAAAAGCATCTGTCTCACCACCATTATAATTTCGATTATATGCGCCAGATGTGGTTGGAAACAGTTCACCTCTACTTGTTGTATGTCCTGCAATATAGGCACACCCTAAATTATCGACAACAATTGCATATCCTGCCTCAGATTGGGAACCTCCAATTAAGTTTGAATATATTAAAGAAGTGCCATCGGCACTGATTTTACAGATAAATGCATCAGATTGATGATTATCATCTTTATTAATACATCCTGGAGTAGTAGAAAAATTGATGCTATTGGTATATCCTACGATATAGGCATTACCAGACGGGTCAACATCTATGTCATGGCTTCTATCGTCAGCTTCAGCTCCAATTAAAGTAGAATATTCTAATGTAGAACCATCAGGACTAATCTTACATACAAAAGCTTCAACTTCCCCGTTAGATGTCTCATTAATAGCATTTACAGTAGTAGGAAAATCGCTTGCGTTTACGGAATAACCAGTGACATATGCGCATTTTTGATCATCGATTACAATACTTACTGCTGTGTCATAACTGGATCCACCAATGAAGGTTGAATATTGTATCTTATCTCCACTTGGACTAATCTTACTAATAAAAATATCAGATTCTCCATTATGAGAATCATCAAAAACACCGGAAGTAGTAGGAAAATCACTTGAACTATATGTGATGCCCACAATATATGCATTTCCTTCATTATCGACATCTATTCCTCTACCAATGTCTATTTTAGACCCTCCAAGTAATGTAGAATATATTAAGCTAGATCCATCAGCGCTAATTTTGCAACAAAAAGCATCTGCTATTCCATTATGAGAATCATCAAAAGCATTCAAGGATGTGGGGAAAAATAAAGTACTATATGTCGTTCCAACAATATAGGTGCACCCATAATCGTCAACAACAACAGAACTTACATAATCGTCATCATTTCCACCAAAAAATGTTGAATTTGTCAATATCCCCACAAGACCAGCATAATTCGGTTTAGCCGTAATTGAGTTTAGAAATTCAGGAATCTCATCATCTAAATCGCATTTAATTTCTTCTGGGATAGTCGTAATTTTACTATTTTCAAGATTATCTACATTTAAATTCGAAAATATTAACATACTTAAGATGAAAATTCCTAAATGGTACCGATATTTTTTTTTGTTTTTTTTTTTCTTCATTTTATTTTACTTTCACTTAATGTTATAAATATTTGATCTGAAAGAATAACCATTTAATTTATAACTCCATCATTTGAATGATTAAAAATG
>CAYPTZ010000570.1:0-3106 GCA_964413395.1 uncultured archaeon
TCATTCCTCCAAACATTCTGGATGATATTCCAGTGCGACCAATTTTTTCTATAATATTATCTTTAACAATAATATTTTCACCACCAGATGAAATACCTCCATTTCTTTGGCAATAATGGATGAAATTATGTTCAATCGTTGCATTACTAATATCTATCAAAGTAACCGCAAATGCAGCAACCATAGATTTAAGATTATAAATATCATTATATCTAATATGGAGAATATCTGAATCATATCTTGCTAATATAGCAACACCTTGGTGCCATTCTTCTTTGTTGGCATGATAATTCTGAATTTTAAATCCTTGAATAGTAATGTTGGGAGTTGAATAGATTTTAAAACCAATTTTTTCTGTTGATATTTCCAATTCAGAATTGAAAGGGTTATCTGTATAGGAATAGAAATATACACGGTTTAAAGAAGGATTGTAAAAGATTTCTCCAGGGTTATCTAAAAAAGAAATATGATTCAGCATTAGATAATACGAACTACGATCAGTATAGATACCAGGACTTTGAAGATCCTCAAGATTTGTAAATGAGATAGAATCATTTTCAGGATCAAAGGCCAATATTTCTGTAAAAAAGACCTCATTGGGTTGAGCCCAAATTCCAACATACGCAAAATCCCAATAATTTGCTGAATCTTGGAACAAATTAATTGAATCTGTAATTGTTGAGTCAGTAATATTATAGAGAGGATTATTACGGGGAATTTCAAAATAATCAGATTTATTTCGAATCCAAAAGGGATCACTCAAATTTGGATTATGGGAAATCCACATCATTTGACCATTTTGATACATAGGTGTTGAGTAGGTAAAATCATCTGGAGCATCGATATAATATATTCGTTCCCAATGAGGATTCCCGTTAGTTTCTTCATAGGTACATGAATGAATTTCTCCTTCATAAATTTCAGAACCAGATAAGATGGCTTTTTGACCATTCCAAGTTTGTCCATCATAAATTACTCCTTCTTGAATTGAAGAGATAGTGCCTCGATATGTGACTCCCCCCTTGAAATATATTGCATCACCTTCCCGTAATTCAATAGAACTTGCATTAAATTCGGCATTAGGGTCTCCCGGGCTATGTTTCCAAGGCGTAGATTCAGAATTTCCATTATTAGTATCATTTCCTGTATCAAAATCGATATAATAATTAGTTCCAATCAAATTTTCAGGAATTTTTTCTAAAGGATATGAAAGTTCATCATCTTTATTTGGAATTTTCTTAATATTAATTATTTTATTATCATCATTATTATTGGAACCATTATCATGAGTCAAATATAGAGGTATTCCCACTGCACTACAGATAATTATACCTGTCAAGAATAATGTAATTATGGGTTTTTTTTCCATTTGATTGTATTTTTGTTAGTTTACTCCTATAAATAATTTTTTAGTATTTTTTGGAGTTTCTGTTTTAAAATATGTTTGTATTGAAATAAGATAAAAGAAGGATAAAAAATCTAATATCAGTAAAAATTAATTTTATATGAAAACTAATGTTGACTACAAAAAAAAATCTTATTGAATTAGTAACTGTATTAAGAGGGTATGGAAATCGTATTTTAGATGGTTTAGATGAAAATGCGGTTAAATGGATTCCAGCAGGAACAAAAGGGCGATCAACTCAAGACTATTTTTGCCATATTATAAATGCAGAGATTTATTGGCTGATCCAATTAGACCATAAATTAGAATATATAGATGGTCGCAAGAATTTTGAAGATATTTTGAAAAGATATAGGAAAATGGGGAAATATCTGATAGATTCCATTCAAAATTGTGAAGAGGAACAAATGAAAATAATCATCCATAAATCAGAAAATGATCAATTAATTCAACAAGGCACATTAGGGTGGATGATCTGGAGGACCTCGATGCATGCAATACATCATTATGCTCAAATTGCGTATATTAGATTTGCATTAGATAAACCACCAATTGAAGATTCAGAATTTAAGTGGACAACTGTAATGGATTCCATTATCATGCTAAAAAATTGTTAATTAAAGCAATTTTTTCAAAAATTCCTAATTCAGAGCAAAAACTTCTTTGAAATGGAATAAACTTTTCTTAAATTTTTCACATAATTAAATTTTTTGAAATTAATTAATTATATACATATAGAGTAAAATTTTGAGATTTATTTTAAAAAGAATATTGTTTATTCTATGATGTTAAAGATAATTCTCGATTATTTAATGAATATATAAAATCTGCTAATGTACAAAGTTTTTTATCATGAGTCACAAGAATTATTGTAAGGTTTTGTTTATAGTTTTTAATTATTAAATCCCATACTATTTTTTTATTAATATAATCAATTGAGCCGGTTGGCTCATCAAGAAGCAACAATTCTATATTACTTATCAATAAAGAAGCTAATGATATCCTCTGTCTTTCACCTCTACTCAATGATGTTGGATATTTGTCTTTCAAATGGATTAAATTTAAATCATTCAGTATGTTTATTGCTCTTTTTTCTGCAATTTTAATTGGGCATCCAGATAATTGAGCTTTCATCATCATATAGTCAATCATCGACATTTTTTTCGGAAAATATGGTGTTTGAAAGAGATAACCAATTTTTTTTTTTATATTAAATTTCTCCATATTTGAAATTTTATCCAATTTTTCTCCAAATAAATTGATCTTTCCATTAGTTGGATTTAAGAGAGTTGAAATAATTTGAATAAGGGAAGTCTTTCCACTACCTGAAGGTCCCAAAATTATGTGAAATTCACCTTTATTAGCACTGAAATCAATATTTTTCAATATTTCAAGATTTTTTCTTTTAATCTGATATCCAATATTTTTTAATTCAACTACTGATATTTTAAAACAACTCCATTTTCAATTTGGTAAGTCTTTTTAGAATTTATGATAGATAGATCATGTGTTGTAATTATTATTAGGGAGTTAAAGTTTTTTAATAATATTTTCAAGGCAGATATTACCTTGATTTTATTTTCATAATCTAATTGTGACGTAGGTTCATCACATAGTAATAATTTGGGTTCAGATATCATGGCACACGCAATACTTAATCTTTGAAGTTCTCCCCCTGATAAATTTAAAGTAGATTTATCT
>CAYPTZ010000571.1:0-3096 GCA_964413395.1 uncultured archaeon
ACGCTGATGAAGATAGTTTAATTTCATATTTCAACAAAAAAGATATATATCAGCGATTTCAACAAAATCCATTATTGGCTAAAATTGGCTTACTCGCAGATCTATTTACAAGTGTTTTTTTCTGGTCTCTTGATGAAGATGCAGTAGCATTTCCAACAAATAATAATCATATCATTAAAATCTTACAATCGAAAACCCCATTTGAAATAATATCATTTAAGAATTTATTTAAGGAAATTAAAAAGCTAAAAAAAGAACATACATTCTTCCATTGGTTTTTAGAATTTCCTGAAATATTTGGTGGAGAGAATCCCGGTTTTGATGTAGTATTGAGTAATCCACCATGGGATAAAGTTCAATTTAATGAAATAGAATATTTTAAAAACAAAATCCCGAGCATTTTAGATGCAAAAAATCAAAATGATCGGCGAAAGATTTTAAAGAAATTAAAATCTTCTAATTTGTTATTATTCAAAGAATATTCAAAAAGATTTATTGGAATAAGAAAAGAAGTTCATTATTATAAGAATTCACAATTCTTTCCGAGATCAAGTTCAGGTATTGTTTCCACTTTCCCACTTTTCATTGAAAAATTTTCACAGGTCGTAAAAAAAAAGGGAATCTTATCATTTTTATGTCCTACTTCTTTGATATTGAATAAAAATCTTGAAAAATTATTCTCAAAATTTATAGAATCAAATGCTTTAAACTCATTTATAGATTTTGAGAATCATGGGATTTTTCCTATTGCTGGTTTGTTTCACTTTGTTATTTTTAATGCAAAAAATCCAAATTTTAACCATTCAGAAGATAAAATATTAGCAATGTACATGCAGACTGATCCTGTATTAGTTTTGGAATCAATTACTACTAAAAGCTTAAAATTGAAAAATGCAAATCAAATTTTCTTTGAATATGAAGATTTTATATTATTTAATCCAAATACGGGAAACCCCCCAGTATTTACATCTAATCAAGATTATATAATAAGTAAAAAGATATACAAGAATTTACCAATATTTGTATGTAAAAATTTAAAATGTGAACAAAATTTTTGGGAAATTGAACTAACTAGGATGTTCAATATGTCTGAGGATTCAGATTTGTTTATCCCTAGAAACCAATTGAATCTTGAAATATTAGCTGATAATCGAAATTATCCACTTGAGATGGTGGATTCAACATCGAAAAAACATTATCTCCCTTTATATGAAGGAAAAATGATCGAAATTTATGATCATAGATTTAATTCTACTAAATATGGTCATGGATATAATTTAGTTGGGGTTAGAACTACATTATCAGAACATCGTAATATAAATTTCGAGATTTCTCCATCGTACTACATTGAATTGAGAGATTTTGAAGAAAAAATAAAATCTATGAAAGTTACTTTAAATAAAAAGTGGTATTTAATATTTAGAAGAATTACAAACAAAACTAATAGACGAACTTTTATAAGTACAATTATTCCTGCATCACCAGTTCCTAATACTGCAATTTTGATGGTATCACAAAAATCACCTGAATTAATTCTATGTTTAATTGGTAATTTGAATTCATTAATTTTCGATTATTTAATCCGACAAAAAGTCGGAGGGATGGACATTAGCTATTTTATTTTGGAACAAATCCCAATTATTCCTCCAATATTCTATTCCAAAGCATTATATGAATATATTGATAAGATTGTCATTAAATTAGCATATACAAGTTTTAGTCTATCTGAATTTGCAAATGAATGCAATTTTAAATCAGATCCGGTTTTATGGGATGAAAATGAAAGATTCTCTTTGATGTGTAAACTTGATGCTTTATATTTTATATTATATATGATTGAAAGAGAAGAGCTAATATATATTTTAGAAACATTTAACATAATAAAGAAGCAAGATATTGAAAAATATGGTGATTAACGGACTAAGATAAAAATCCTTGAGTATTATGATGAGTTTAAAATAAATCCTTTAATGAAAGATTTAAATTATCAAATATGCAAGAATCTTCAAAAAAACCAGTTTTAATTAAAAAAAGTAGGTAGATATTAATGATAAAACCAAAAAGAAAAAAGATTCAAAGATTAGAAACTGAGAAAAATAGCGAATCTAAAAATATTTTTTCATCGGTGGAAGATATTCAGAACCAATTTCGTTCCTTTATCGAATATCATATGAATATCAGCAATCCCCTAATAAAATCCGAAATTGATAAGCAAATCGACGAACACCAATACTTATATCAACCGCCGATTGTAGAGTTAGATCCTATATTCCTCCGAGGTAAATTGACCTCTGATCTACGAAACACATTAAAAATTCACCAAAAAATACCGGATTTATATAAGGGATTTCATTGGCACGCCCATCAAGCTGAAGCGTTTGAAAAAATCATTGGACAAGAAAAGAATGTCATTGTGACCACAGGCACAGGGTCAGGCAAATCTATGACATTTATCGTACCAATTATTAATTACTGTTTGCAAATGCAAGATAATGGACAACAAGGCGTAAAAGCTCTTATTGTTTACCCGATGAATGCACTGGCAAATAGTCAATATAAAAAAATCGCCGAAATATTGCATAATACGGGACTCCGAGTCTGTTTATACACGGGCAATCTTCCTTCACAAACTCCAGCGAAAGATTCGATTAAAGATGATCCATCCAGTTCCAAGAAGAAAAGGTTTGACTCCGAAGTGCTCAGTCGAGCAGATGCCCAACAAGATCCACCTGATATCTTGATAACAAACTATTCCATGCTGGAATATATAATGGATAGGCATGAAGACCAACGGATTTTCCCCCAAAACTTGAAAAAAGATTTCAAATATATTGTATTGGACGAAATTCACACCTATCAAGGCAGTTTGGGCTCACACATGGCTCATTTAATTCGTCGATTCAAAGCCGAAGTATTGCGAGATCAACAAAATCCCCAAAAAATCCAGTGTATTGGGACTTCCGCCACGGTCGATAATGAGCTCGATGAATTAAAGGCAAATGCACCCGTTCAGACTTTATTCAATAACGAACAAGAAATTGTGTCATTCGCAAAACAAATCTTTGATGAACCCTTTGACGATGATTCCATCATTAC
>CAYPTZ010000572.1:0-3096 GCA_964413395.1 uncultured archaeon
TCATTCTTTAACAATGGCATTGTAATATCCTTTCAATTAAATAAAAAAAATATAAACGCATCATTTATTTTCATTCACTTATTAATATATATAGAGTTGTTAGTTTAAAATGGTTATTTGAAAGAAAATAAAGTTTCTTTAGATATAGATAAAAATGAACTTTTACTTCTATTATCTTCTTTTGGAATTACTTGTAGATTTTTATAGTGGGCGATTTTCTTTGGTGGGATATTATTTATAAAACCATCATATATAGAATATTTATGATCTAATTCATAATTATATTCCACCTCCACTGCTTTATTCATTCTTTCATACATCTCTAGAGGTTTATTGCAGTAAGGACAAAATTTTGATAATGAAAATTTCGGAAAATCATAATAGTTAGAATAAGTATTATAATCGGCCATTTCCGTGGGGGTTAAATTATATATTGGAATGAAACCATCACAATTTTTACAGGCAAGAATTTTTGCTTTTATGGAATATCCATAATTAAAATGACCAAAAGGTGTTTCCCAAACTTTTAATTTCAATTGCTTAAATTCGGGAAAATTTGCTTTATTAATATTTCTTAGTATCCATTGAATGAATTGATTTGTATATTGAAAAATTGAATGATCATAAGAATTTTTAATATTTATATCTTGTCCATTTTTATCTAACAAATAAGGAATTCTATATCGATGATCAGCTGGAGATTTTATCAATTTTTTTTTTTTTTTATTAAATAGCGTTTTTAAATCTATATCACTACATTTCCAAGGTTCAAAACTTAAATAACATTCATGAATCCATAATGGTTCATTCGACATTATTTTTGAATCAAACATAGTTGATTGGATTTCTTTTTTGACTTGTTTTCTTTTATTATTTTTTAATTTGATTTTAACAAATGATAGTTTTTGATTATTTTTAAAAAAGGAAATTTGATTAATCTCTTTTTTTGAATCTAAAACGATTTCTTCTTTATTTGTTATGCGTAGATGATCTTTTATCTTAAATTGATCTATTTCATCAATACGAAGTGTTCTCAAATTTTCAAATTTTTCAAAACCATAAATTTCTTTTAGATTTGTATTCATAAGATTTAATTCGGGTAATAATGGTAAATTTTCACAATTATTGATTATTTCAATTGGATTATTGTTTAAGTATAGGTTTCGCAAACTAGGCATTGCTTCAAATTTATTTAAGATGCGGATCTCACAATCAGATATATATAGATATTGTAACTTTTCAAGTCCAGTCAAACCTTCTAATGATTTGATTGGATTTCTTCTTAATATTAGCCGTTCTAATTTAGATAATGATTCAATCCCTGCAGGATTTGAAATTTTGTTAGAAGCAAGGTCTAATTGTTTTAAATCTCGAAGAATTTTTAAAGGTAGAATATTCTCAATTAAATTATTAGCTAAACCTAAGTTTGTTAGGTTTTTAAATGATTTTAAACCAGAAATATCTTTAATTATGTTATTGTTAAGTTGTAATATTTTTAACGTGTTTAAATTAGGTGAAATATTAATCTTTGAGATTTTATTGTAAGATAATGATAAATAATTTAATATTTCATTTTTATCTATGTTTTTAATGGAAGAAATTAAATTCTTATCCAAAGCTAAAATTTTTAAATTTTTTAAAGTATCTAATCCTTTTATTTCTTGAATTTGATTATTTGATAAATTTAATTTCTCAATATTAATCAAACTTTCCAATCCTTTAATTTCTTGAATTTGATTATTTGAAAGATTTAATGATTGGATTTGAGATAAACGAGAAAGTCCAGTTAATTGTGTTATGTCTGATATTTTACAATTTGATAAATCGAGAGAAATTTTAGTTTGATCGAAACCATAAATTTTTGAATTTTCCAGAAAATATGGCTTTCCTCCAATTATGATATCTCCTTGAATTGAATCTTTTAAATAATATTTCTTAACTAGCCTTAAACTAGTTCTTTCATAGGTATTGATATTAAGGGGCTTTCTAAAATCATTTTCATTAAAAAATGAATAAATGGGATTATTCCAAAATGAAAGAGCCCGTAATTTTTTAAGATATATAATTTCACTCAACTCCGTTAACAAATTATTATTTATCCAAAGTAGATCTAGATTTTCAAGAGATCTAAGACCTTTTGATCTTGTTATTTTATTGTTAGAAATATGTAAACGATCAAGATTTTTTAGAGATGAAAATCCATTTAATTCAGTGATTTGATTATTGCTTAAATTCAAATATTTCAGTTTACTAAGTTGACTTAATTCCTTAATATCATTAATTAAATTGACATCTAGATCTAGTGATTCCAAAGAATTTAATTGCTCAATTCCTTTTAATTTCTCTATTTTATTATATCTTAAGTTTAATTCCTTTAAATTTATCATATTTTTAAGTGAATTTAAGTCTACAATTTCATTTTGTACTAGGAAAAGATGTTCAAGTTTAGTAAGGTTTTGCAGAGAATCTAATTTTACAATTTTGTTATCACTTAATGCCAGGCGTCTTAAATTTGTCAATTTTTCTAAGCCAGTAACTTGCTTAATTTTATTATTGTGAAGATATAATCCTTCTAAATTGGTTAATTGATCTAATCCTTTTATCTGTTCAATTTTATTATATCCAAGATTTAGCTGCTTAAGATCAGTTATTTTTTGTAAATTAGTAATTTCATTTATGTGATTTCTCTCTAAATCTAGATTCCTTAAATTCTGTAAGGATTCTAAACCTTCTATCTTTGTGATTCTATTACTACATAATATTAAGACCTGTAAATCCTTTAATTTATCTAAATTAATAATATCTCTAATAGATTTTATACCTTTAGCTCTGAGATTAAGAGATTTTAAACCTTCTTTATTAATTTCCAAATCAATATTATTTCCATTTACAATAACGTAGTTTTTTGTCATTTTCTGAATTCACAAAATATAAAAATAATAATGTAAAAATAAATATTTAGCTTTTTATAATTAATCTAAAACCATATGGGATATATGCAAAATTCCATTCCAGATGTAATCAGATTGTTAATATCAAGTAGTTATTTATGAATTATTTTTCTTAATCCTTTTGAGATACACTCTAATGATTGAA
>CAYPTZ010000573.1:0-3091 GCA_964413395.1 uncultured archaeon
TAGCTCGAGCTTCTGGTGTTCAAGAAATCTTTGTTGGCGTTGGAGAATATCTAGGCAGTTATACCAGCTATGGAGATCAAGCATTTACCCTAGATACAACAATGCAAGCTTATAGTTTCACATTTACAATGGCTCAAGCCACAGATACTGGTGCCCGTATTGATTTTAATCTTGGATTAAGCTCAGTGGACATCATAATAGACAATGTAGCAATCCGTGAAGATGATGGAAGTGATACAATTGCCCCAACAATCTCAAACCCAACAGATATCGCATATATAGTATCTACAACCGGACATTCTATTACATGGAGCGCGTCGGATCTTAATCCTGATACATACACAATAACTCGAGATGGTAGCATTATTGATTCTGGTTCATGGAGCAGTGGAAGTCCAATTAGTATTTCTATAGATGGCCTTCCAGTAGGACAATATTCCTATACAATAACTGTAAGTGATGTAGCGGGAAATATCGCATCAGATCTTGTTAATGTAGTTGTTTCTACAAGTAATATTGCTCCTGTGATATCATATACTTCAGATGTTTCGTACATATTCGATACTACGGGACACAGTATAAGTTGGACGGTCACAGATACAAATCCTGACACATATATTATCCAAAGGGGATCTAGTATAGTTGATTCAGGTTCCTGGAGTTCAGGTTCCCCCATCTCAATTAATATCGATGGTTTATCCGTAGACACCTATATATATACTATTACGGTAAGTGATGATGAAGGAATGACAGCTAGTGATTCTGTTAATGTAATTGTTACTTCAGAGCTTGTTGAAGGTGGTGATGTTTGGATGGGTGAAATTAATGGTATCAGAATAGGTGATACATTTGATACTACAATTTTTGTAGATACAGGAGTGCAAAAAGTAGCTTCCTATGGTATTAAAATTTATTTTGATCCCACAATAATTCAAGTATCAAGTGTTGCTGCAAGTGATAATGGTTTTTATGCTGCATCTAATTTTGATAATGATGAAGGTTGGGTTTTTATATCGGGATTTGATTATAATGGACTAGGTCCAAACGATATGCAAGACCTATTTGATATTACTTGGAATGCAATATCCATCGGAACTACGAATATTATAATTGAAATCGATGTATTGTCAGATGAAGCGACCAATACCATAGGAATTCCAAATGGAATAGAAAGCAATATTATTGTTAATGATGCCTATGATTATGGAGACGTCAATCATGATGGTGAAGCTGATATTATTGATGCTTTACTTGTAGCTCAATTTTATGTAGGAGAGCCAGTGGTGATTGATGAATTATTAGCTGATGTCAATTTAGATGGTTCAATTACTATTGTGGATGCCCTTTTGATTGCACAATATTATGTAGGAGAAATCCCTTCATTACCCTATTTAGGGTAATTTTTTTTTTATAAATATTAAAATATTCATCTTTATTTGCTTAATAAATCTCAAAAAATTCACAATGACAATTTATGAAAGGTAGGAAAGAAAAATGAAAATAAAAAATATGAGAAAAAAAAAAATATTCTTGCTATTTGGTCCAATCATTATTGGAATGATATTTTCTGTAAATCTACTAGGTAATGAGAATTTTGAAGATTTTGAATCGGAAAAAAAAACATCACAATTATTAATTTCATTTAAAAAAGCATCAAGAAATATAATTTATGAATTAATTACTGACATTGGAGGAAAAATAGATCAATCATACTCAAATTCAACAATAATAAAAGTATCAATTCCAGAAGAAAAAATAGAATTCTTAAACGAAAAACCAGAAATAATTAGTATTGAAAAAGATGCTCCAATATGGTCCACTGATTATATACCTAATGATGCACAATTTTCTGAGTTGTACGGAATGGAAAAAATACAGGCTCCCGCTGCTTGGGATTTAGAAACAGGTTCAAATGACATCACAGTTGCAATACTAGACTCTGGTATTGATATTAATCATCCAGATTTACAGAACAATATATGGGTAAATCCTTACGAAATACCAAATAATGGGATAGATGATGATGGAAATGGATATATAGATGATATACATGGATGGGATTTTGGATACGGTGATAATACTGTTTATGATAATTCTGATGAGGATAGTCATGGAACACATTGTGCTGGAACAATTGGTGGAATTGGAAATAATGGAATAGGAGTGACTGGGGTAAATTGGAATGTCAAGATAATGTCTTTAAAATTTCTGAGATATTATGGTGAGGAACACTCAGGTTATACATCCCATGCAGTTGAAGCAATAGAATATGCAAAAAATATGGGAGTAAAAATAATTTCAGCTTCATGGGGAGGTGGAAGTTATTCAGAATCCTTGAAAACAGCAATAAGTAATTATCCAGGCTTATTTATTGCAGCAGCAGGCAATTCTGGAACAGACAATGATGTCGAGCCACATTATCCTTCATCATACCAAATTGATAATATAATAGCTGTAGCATCAACAACGTCAACAGATCAACTTTCATCCTTTTCTAATTATGGAAGATATGATGTAGATCTATCAGCACCTGGTTCAAATATTTTAAGTACTTTACCAAATAATAATTATGGAAGATATTCAGGAACATCAATGGCAACACCTCATGTTTCTGGATCAGCAGCATTAATTTCTGCACTTTATCCTTCATTTAATCATATTCAACTTAAAGCTAGACTTTTAGAAAATGTAGATATCTTATCTTCATTACAAGGAAAAGTATTTACTAATGGTCGTCTTAATGTGTATAAATCATTAATAAATCAAATAGACAACACCCCACCTGAATCACCAAAAGGTATAGTTGCCACTGCTATCAGTTCAGATCAAATTAATCTTGATTGGAATGATAATATTGAAAATGATCTATCTCACTATAATATTTATAGATCAATGAATTCAGGTTTTACCCCTAGTATTGAAAATTTTGTAGATCAATCTATATCGAGCTTTTATAATGATTTAGAATTAAATTCTGAGACAGAATATTTCTATAAAATTATTGCAATTGATACATCTTCCAATTTTTCACCTGCTTCAAGTGAAGCATCTGCCACCACTTTGGTTACATTCGATGGGGGATTAATTACTA
>CAYPTZ010000574.1:0-3074 GCA_964413395.1 uncultured archaeon
GGATGGGGGTAAATTTTGGAGGGATTTAATGCTGCAATCTTCGATTATCAAAGAAGTGATATGGTCTAATGTTGTAGGAAAATTTTTCAAAGACTGTAAACCACAGTTTTTGATCGATAAATAAATGAGCGAAGTCAAAATATTGAAAAAGGAGGGTAATTCAACAAGATTTGGAAGTTTTTGGAGTCCCAATGTAATAATTTTGCCTTGTTTGGCAAAATAATACACTTGAATCTCTTTGGATAGGCTTAATTCGCCCATCCCTTTATATTGATCCGACATTCGGTAACTTTCGGGCATCCATTTTTGAATTAATTCTTCTTCCGTGGGCATTAGGTGGTTTTCTCCTCAAAACGTGATTAAATAATATGATTATTGAATTTGAGTAAAGTAGCAATTATAAAAAAATAGGAACAAAAGGTATTTAAATGTTCCCAGGGTGCTGGTTTAATGGTCAAAAGAAAGCTTGACTCCCAGATTTTGCCACCGTCGGATAAATTCTTGTAAGGTGGTATGCATGAAATTTTCCCCAGGAGTGAGATGGGAAGCATCAGGAGGCAAATTGATGTTGATGTTTTCATCGGTAGTGTGGTGCATATTGTACCAATATTGCTGATGATCCAGAATGATATCAACTCTATGAAAATTTTCTTCATAAGCTTTATTTGGATCTATCTTGGGAGATCCATCTTTTTCATACTTAATTGGTACTGACTGATAGGTCAGAGTGACAGTCGGTTCGATCCACCCGGGTAATTCAAGATGGTTGGGGTCAGTCACGATGCAATTGAGTAACATGATCTCACGCATTGCGGCAATTGCCCGAGTTTTATCGGCAGGAAATATGCTTTCGGTTAGCCGTCCCATACCTTGCTTGAAATCTAACACAAATTTCATCTCCTGTAATTGTGCCCAATTCTGATCGACAATTCGATGCAGATTCTTCATTTTTTCGGGATAGGTGTAATGGACTAAGGATATGTCATCCAAAGTTAAGTCGGTGCGTTGCCAGAGGGCTCCCATTTGCATCCATTGTAAATCGGTCCAACAGGGGGCATTAATCCCCATAATCATAGCGGGGGTGATAATTTCGCCAAAGAGTTGATATTGGCGTTTAGCCAGCGGGATTTTCTCTTCATTCGCCATTTGTAGGATCCACAATTGTTCATCGATATTTCTGACAAGGGACACAGGACACCCACCTCCCTTCAGGATGAGATGTTGATCTGGGGATTTTTGGAAGATATAGCCGGCATTTTGGATTCCAATTTTATCAATGGTTTCAGTGGCTTGACTGCCTGAAATGATATGTTGCCCCGTGGCGGGATCAATGTAGGTATGCACAAAGAGACCATCGGCATAAACCATTTTATAGGGGATGTCTTCAAGCGACCTTTTATATTTCTTGCCTTCCACCCATCGATATAAGGGGTTATAATCGTGATAGGCTCGGGTCCGGAGTGCATAACTTCCAAAGGTACGGGCCATCCCTGTAGGATTTTTATACCCTGTGGTAAATTCTTCCCCAACCACGAAGACTTGACTTTGGGAATTCACGGAATAGATCAATTTATTAGTCAATGGGTCAAGGACTTGGGGTATATGGGAAATATGCGCTTTAAGTTCCCGGGGGTTGGCAATTTGATGAATTTCATAGATATGCGAATTGACATTAATCTCAATTTTTTCGGTTTTCATTTGCCTCATGCGAAAGATTTCCCTGGGGAGGCGGTTTCCATGGACGTCTGAGATCACCCGGCCATTCACATCGAGTATAATCCGAGGAGTAAGGGGGGTTTTGACCTTGAATTCGTCGCCATACTGAAAGAGTAAATCAAGCAATTTTTGGTTTAATGAAAGATCAACCCAAGGTAGATCCGAATAGCGCGTAGTTAGTAATAAATTCTTGGAATAGATGCCCTGTTGGTGGCTGTTTACCAGCGCTTCTGCAAATCGATTTCCCGAAACTCCCCAGATCGAACTTATCGCGTCTAAAAGAGCAATAGATTGTGTATTCAGCAACATGGCCGCTGCAAATTTATCGGCATCTGCCACCCCGAAGGAATTGGCGAGCACTCGAAAGGTATTTCGGAAATTTTGCTCACTGGTAAATATCTCAAGATCCCAACTTTGTCCCGCGAGTAAACGAGAAAGACTGTCAAGATAATTAGGAAAAGTCATATACTTTGCAGTGGGATTAATACCTGTGAGTGGGATGGGGGTGATTTCTCGAAGGGTGGTTAATGCATTAAGCTTTGCATAGATGGCTTCATTGGCTGCAGAGGTTCGGAAGAAAATTTTGCGAAATACCCATTGCTGGGTGGTACCATCTCCTAAATATCGAATCCAATATGTGCTGAGCGAATTGGGAAGATTTTGGGTAATAATATTACCAATGGTCTCCATAAACGTGTAGGCTAAGATCTCGGTAGTGTCTTCAAGATGTTGCATCTCAAAAGCCTCATCAAGAGCCATATCAATTTGGATGGTGATCTGATCCATGATGTTCGAAACCTCCAGTTCAGGTAAATGCATGTAGAGAAAGGAAGCCAATTCTTCTAAATTTAAATAATTTTTAAAGATAGTTTTTCCCACATCAGGAAAACTCGCAAGGGCAGAGGAATCCAAATAATAATCTCCATCGGCAGTTTGTGAGAAACCTGGTGAAAACATATGGAAATCACCAGCAATTTGGAATAATGCGGAAAGTATATCGACACAATTGGATATTGATTCTTTTTGCTGTAAAATGGTGGAAATGGCGACATCAATATATTTAAATATCTATTAGTATTCCCCTTCTATTACTTTCTACATTTATTAGTATTGTCTTTACAAAGTCTTTTGAAAGTCCAGATATTGGTTTTCAAGTAGCTGCTTATTCTATGGTAAGTTTAGGCATTATTATGGATATATTTTTTGCATTACTATTATATAAGAGCACAATCCATATTCACAATGCAATAGTCGAATTTAAATTAAATTTTTTTACAAAAATAAATAATGAAATTGAGTCAGAATTGAATAAATCGGTAAACTCTAATTATGAAAACATATTTCATTTGAATTCTGCT
>CAYPTZ010000575.1:0-3055 GCA_964413395.1 uncultured archaeon
AATTTTAACTTTTTGTTTTATGTCTAATGTCTTTTTTTATTCCTAAAGAGTATGATAAAAATGTGTAATTTAAAAATATAGAAAAAAAAAAAAAATGATGAAAAAAAAAAGAATATTTTTACTACTACTTTTATTTGTGCAAGTATTAGATCTCTCTTCTGGATATATTTTCATCGATTTTAATCCAAATATTATTTCAGATAAAGATTCATATTATCCTAATGAAAATATAGATATTAGTTCTCAATGGAATACAATAATGGAATTTAATGAAAATTTAGATATTAGAATACTTTTTTTAGAACAATCTCCAGAAAACTATAATTCATTGAGAATTACTCTTGAAAATAAAATAAATGAAATAAAATTTTTAGATTTTGCTGATCCCTCTTTGTATAATACAGATTACACCTATTTTGATGTATCAATAAATAGTTCTATTTTATATAATCAAACAACAACTCAACATCAAAATATTTGGATTACTTTAGTTTTTTTTAATTGGATAGGTGGGGAAATTGATGAGACAAGTTATGAATTTACTCATTATTTGATTAACTTAAATAAATTCGTTCCAATTTTAAAATCTAATCAAATAAATAATTATAATTTAGAATATAATGATGACTTTAGCTACAATGATTTCATTTTAGCTCAAGAAAAAAATACTTTCTATTATTATAATTCTAATATATGTCTAAAGCTGCACTATTTTGATAATTATGTCGAGCAAATCGATATTACTAGTAATATATATGGTTTTTTTAACTTTAATTTTAATCAGTTCAATCACAATGAAATTGGAATTTATAGAATAGAAATGGAAATAGCTGGATCTGAATTTTTTCTCTCCAATAATATAACAATATATCTGAATATTTCTGAGAAGATGATATGGGTTAATTCTACACAAAAATCGAATAATTATGAAAAGAATATGGAATATTTTAAATTTAAAGTAGAATTATTCGATTGTAATCAAAATATTTTAGTAATTGATGATATTTCTTGGGAAATTGAATCTGAACTATACTATATAGACTGGATTATGATAAATGAGTCATATATTTTCAATTTCAATTATCCAGATTCTATTGGTGAATATTTTACAAATATTAACCTAAAAAAAAGTAATTATATATTTTATAATTTCTCTGAAAAAATAATCTTTAGAAAAAATACTCTGGATCTGTCAATTAAATTAAACTACATTAACTACAATAATAATATTTCTTTAATTATTGAAGAAAAGAATTATTTTCCAGATATTAATAATAATAATTTAGTAATTCAAGCTTTTACTAATGATGAATGGATTAATACAAATTATAATTTGTTAGAAAAAAATGAATCAAAAATTACAATATTATTATATTGGGAGAATTTTGAATTCAAATTTCAACCATTATTATTATTTAGAGCTATTTATTATGAAGATGATTATTTTTATTTATCAATTTCAAATAATTTTGAACTTGACCATCCTATTTATGCTAACTTTTCTTTAAACACAACATATATCATTGAAGGGCAATCAATTCATTTTAATTTTATAGGGTTCGAAGGTAATAATCCCACGACATATTTATGGGATTTTGGAGATGATTTAGGAACTTCTAATTTAAAAGATCCAATTTATAAATATAGTTTTCCAGGCAATTATTCAGTTTCATTATTGATTATAGATAATCTTGGGAATTTTGATTCTATTTGTCGTCTCGACATTATTTCAGTATCAGAAAATAAACACCCCTCTTCAAATTTTTCAGTAGATAATTTGAATATAATTGAGGGACAACAAGTAAAATTCAATTTCAATGGAATAGAAGGTAATAATCCCACGACATATTTATGGGATTTTGGAGATAACAAAGGCACTTCAATTTCGAAAAATCCATCCTATGAATATAAATATCCCGGAAATTACTCTGTATCATTATTAATTATTGATTATAATAATGATTCTAGTTATTTGATTAAGAATAACCATATTAATGTTGATAAAGATAAATATCCTAATGCTAAATTCTTTAAAGATATAAATGTTATAGATAAAAATTATAAAATTGATTTCATCTTTAATGGGACAGAAGGCAACAATCCTGCATCATTTTTATGGGATTTTGGAGATGGAAACTATTCTATAATTAAGAACCCGCAACATAGTTATAATGAACTTGGACTATATAATGTATCATTAATTGTAATTGATAGTGATGGAGATTCAAGCAGATGCCAACTTCAAATTAATATTGCAGATATAAGGAAGAAAAGTGCATTCAATTATATCATTATTCCAATAATTGGAGTGATACTAACAATTTCCTTAAAAAAGAAAAGAGAAAAAAAAGTAATAATTCCATTACATAAATTGTCCGTGTAAAGCATTTATTGATTCAATACCCGCTCTTTTGTATCATATAGATTGAGATATCCAACTATTCGGGACACTTAAGCAAAATCTTGACAATTTAAATGCTTCATTTTCCCTTTCTTCAAGTATCTTAGTCGTTTCAATTTAATTGAAGAATTTCTCATGAATTTATATTCAATCATCGCATTTCTTTTAAATTCGTTTCTATTCTAAGATATAATTCTTATTATGATGACTTAATCATCTACTTGGTCAAGAATAAGGAGCGAAGTTCCTCATTGTTAAAAAACAACGTAAATCTCTAAATCATAAATGCAAATATTAAATATTTTTATAGTGTAAAAATATTTCGGTGTTTAAATTCAAAAAAAAAAAAAAAAAAATATGAAAAAAAAAAAAAAAAATAATATTGGGGAATTTTTTGTTGTTTATAATGGTGGATATATGTTAGAATCAGGTTTACTAATTGCACTTTCATTGATTTTATTTCTTATGCTCATTGGAATTGTTGGAAATGTATATTCTTGGATTGAGAAAAAATTTGAGGATGTTTTATTATTTTTCACCCAATAAATTGTAATTCAATAAACCATCAATCACATGTTATTTTTTTTTTCTCCGACAAATTTCATATTAAATATAAAAATAAGCTGGAGATGAAAATTTGATAACTAATTATTT
>CAYPTZ010000576.1:0-3049 GCA_964413395.1 uncultured archaeon
TTTTATGTTCAATATCTACCACCATTTATATATTGCATCTTTATTCATATTGTTAAAAATTAAAAAAAACTATTAAATCGAATAAGTCTCTTCTTTTATTTTTAAAGTAATTTAAGAAAATCTTGAATTAATTTTTAAAAGAATAGCTAATTTAGTATAACAACTATAAATTTGGTGTTTGAAAAATGGAAAATATGATTGGAACTTGTGGTATTGTATGTACAGCATGTCCTGCATTCATTGCTACGAAGAATGATGATAATAATGCTCGTGAAGAATTAGCAAAAAAATGGTCGAAAGAATTTAAGTCTGATATAAAATCAGAACATATTAATTGTGACGGTTGTTTGTCAACTTCTGGCAAATTATTTACCCATTGTGCAGTTTGTGAAATTCGTAAATGTGGTCATGAGAAAAAAGTCGAAAATTGTGCAGTATGTGAACAATATGGTTGTGAAAAAATTTCAAACTTCCATAAAATGGTCCCCGATGCAAAAAAAGTATTAGATAACATTAAAAATCAAATTTAAGAAAGATAATTAGAAAAATTACTCTTATCTTTAATTTTCATCTTTTTTTTTAAATTTTACTAAATCTTAAGAATTTTGCATAAAATATTTTAAAAATACAAAATTGTATATTTAATACAATTATTTTATCAAAATGAACAAGGTTACGGAATTGAAAATTCTGGTTTAGACTTACATTTAGTTTATAATCCAAGGTCAGCAAGCTTATCTGCACCTCAACAAATGTTAGAAGTTGATTATAAACGAGAATTATGGAAACAATGGGGAATAAAATTTAACCATTTATACACAATTACAAATATTCCAATAGGAAGATTTAAACAGCATCTAATTACCACAAATCAATTAGAAAAGTATTATAAATTGCTTATCGATTCATTTAATCCCATAGCTGCAGAAAATGTGATATGCAAAAGTATGGTCTCCGTAAATTGGGATGGATACTTCTATGATTGTGATTTTAATCAAATGTTAGATTTAAAAATTGGAGGTAAAAATCCAATCCATATATCTCAATATGATAATAACCATATAAATAAAAGAAATATTATTGTAAAAGACCATTGCTTTGGATGTACTGCCGGTAGTGGTTCTAGTTGTCAAGGAACAATTATCTAACTTTTTTTTGGTGTTTGATATATGCCTCAATGCTTAATTATTTTTGTTAAAAACTTCATAATTGGAAAATTTAAAACCTGTTTAGCAAAATCTATTGGAAATGAACAAGCATTAATCATCTATAAAGAATTAGTATCATTTACTTTAAAAATATCAAGTAAAGTTAATTCACATAGAATTATTTATTTTTCTGAATATGTAGAAGAACAGAATAATATAAATACTTTTGATTTCCAATTAAAATTCAATATGGGAAAAATTTAGGGGAACGAATGTATAATGCGCTAATTAATCAATCAAAAGAGCATGACAAATGTATACTTATAGGTAGTGATAATCTAAATATCACCACTTCAATTATTAATGACGCTTTTGACAATCTAAATTCAGTAGATTTATGTATTGGTCCAGCTCAAGACGGAGGTTAGTATTTAATCGGTTTTAATGGTAAAGTAAACCCTGAAATATTTGAAAATATTCAGTGGAGTACTCCAAAAGTGTTCCAAAACACTATCTCAAAATTAAATATATTGAAGAAATCTTATTATATCCTCCCTACACTATCAGATATTGATACTTATGATGACTTAATTAAAGCAAGGTTGAAAAATAATTCATTTAAGTAAATATATATAATAAAAATGTTAATCTAATATAAAAGTATCAAATATAAATAAGTTCATTAAATATTAAAACAGGGAAAAAACTATGTTAAAAATGATTGAAGAAACAAAAAATTATTTAGAAAATTCTGGGATTCAAAATCCAGAAATTGGAATTATCTTAGGAACAGGATTAGGAGGGTTAGTAAAAAACATTGAAATCATAAAAGAAATTGATTATCAAGACATACCGCACTTCCCAACTTCAACTGTAGAATTTCATAAGGGGAAATTAATTTTTGGTAAAATTGGTGATAAAATAGTACTAGCAATGCAAGGAAGGTTTCATTTTTATGAAGGTTATACAATGCAGCAAATTACATTCCCTATTCGAGTCATGAAATTCCTTGGTATTAAAAAATTGTTAATTTCAAATGCAGGGGGAGCTATGAATTTACATTATAAAAAAGGTCAGTTAATGGTTTTAGATGATCATATTAACCTTTTACCAGGAAATCCTCTAATAGGAGTGTCTGAGGAAAAATTAGGCCCTAGGTTTGTTGACCTTTCTCAACCTTATTCACTCGAATTAAATAATAAAATAATTGAAATAGCCAAAAAACATAATATTGTTGTTCACTCTGGTGTTTATGTTGCTGTTTCAGGACCTAATTTAGAAACTAGAGCAGAATATAGGTTTTTGCGAGGTATTGGAGCCGATGTGGTAGGTATGTCTACAATTCCTGAAGTCATTGTTGCAAATCAAATGTCATTACCATGCTGTGCAATATCTGTGCTTACAGATGAATGTGATCCTGATAATTTAAAGCCAGTTGATATCTCTGAAATCATTAGAGTTGCTAATGAAGCAGAAAAAGACCTAACCACAATATATACAGATTTAATTAAAGAAATCTAAGATTTTTTTTTTTTTTTAATATATCGAATAAATTCCATTTTAATTGAAGGACACCTAAAACCCCCAATATATAAGACACTAATAAAGAGCCAACTAAGAAGTAAAATTTAAATAAAAAATAAAAATCTCATTCGACATGCTATAAAGGATGAATTTGGAGAGATGGATAAGGAATTGAACTATAAGCAATGGGAAAGAATTTTCAGTTCAACTTTACTTATACAACTTGAAAACGCAGAAATTTCTGAAGCAAATGTAATAAATAAAAGAATGATGAAAGCGCTTGTGCATTCTCAAGCATTATTTACTTTTAAAGATATTTAAATTAGTATTCTTCAATTCTTAGATTATATCTTTTACAAAATTTTTGATATACCGAC
>CAYPTZ010000577.1:0-3046 GCA_964413395.1 uncultured archaeon
ATAATTTCGGCACCATTTTTCCATTCAATATTTTCAAGTATCTTAATTCCATCTATTAAAATATCATATGTACTAGGAATTAATCCCATAGACACCCAAGATAGAGATTGCGTTGAATACTCCTCGATAACATCCAAATCATCAGGGACTTGCGAAAAAGCAGGATAATAATAATCTAATAGATCTATTAATGGAAAATTGTCGACACCACCATTACCCCCAGGGATATGATAAGGTATATCCCATGTTAATCCATTATTTATTGCTCCTGAATAATTTATGATATAGTCGTTTCCCCAATAATTTCCATAACTTCCAAAATCCCATTGATTATTAATGCTACCAAAATCTTCAAAAGCTTGAGATCTTGAATTATTGAATATTTCATTGCAATAAATATTGTTGTTGGTAGATCCATATAAATAAATTCCATATTGATTATCTGAAAGAGTATTTTTAGTTATCAGGCAATTTTCTGATTGTATAACTAAAATCCCTACAAGTGTATTTGAAATATTTAGGCGTTCTATTACAGAATTATTACAATTTGAGAGAATTATTTGGCCAACATCAATTTCGTTCGATAAAAAGACATTATTTTGACCCTCATAATAGCGAACGGATTTATCATTGACTTTATTTGTTGTATCAATTGAATTATCAAAACTTTGAGTCTCAAAAGCAATCCCTGTCCCATACATCATATTTCCAGCGAGAATGTTGTAACTTGAAGAAGACAAGCAAATACCTCTCCAAGCATTATTGTGAAGTATATTTCCTGTAATGGTCAGACTATTAGAATAATACGCAGAAATTCCATCATCTCCATTATTATTGACAATATTTCCAGATAATTCAGAATTGGGAGAATGATACACTCCAATTCCTTTAAATCCATTTGTATTCGCAGTATTTTCTGATATTAAAATACCCTCTGATGATTGAATAAACATTCCATGATTTTCATTCAAATTTCCAGTATTACCTATAACATTACTATTCATTAACCCGTATAAATGCAATCCATCAATTGTGTTGTGTTCAGCAGAATTTTCGTTTACCATGCTGTCGGTACAATAAAAGAGATGGATTCCATTATTCTTATTGAAATTTGCAATATTTTGTGAAACATTGCTCAAATGAGAATAATATAACCAAATACCATCGATAACATTATAATTTACACTGTTTTCAATGACGGAATTATTTAGTGAAAATTCAATATGAACACCATATTGATTATCGGTTAAGATATTATTGCGAATTGAACAATTATCGGATTTTATTACAGAAATTCCGACTGATGTATTTGAAATCATGAGATTTTTTATTGTAGAATTACTGCAGTTCACAAGAATAACTTGGCCTACGTCAATCTCACCATCAAGATTTACTTGAGGTATATTTTCATAATATCGGATAGAATCACCGTTAACTTTGTTACTTAAATCTATCAAATTATTTGTGCAATCACGATCAAGAAATAGACCGGTATTATTGAACAGGTTATTGAAGAATGTATTTTTATTTGAATTCGATAATTTCATTCCATGTTCATAAGAATTGCTGATATTATTTTCAATTAACAGGTGACCATCAGAATTGTGTAATGATATTCCATAATTATTAAAGTGCGCATCATTTCCAATTATAGTGTTATTTAAACCTCCACCGCAGCTAATCCCATTGTTATTTTTAATTGCACTATTGTTTGCAAAGGTACAATTAATTGTATCACCTAAAGAATACCCACTATACACACAATTGTAAACCTCATTAGTAGCGACAGTGCAATTTAGTGAATTTACCAGAGTCATACCTATATAACTATTATTCACTAAATTTTCTGAAATATTTCCATACGATGAAGTATCAATATACAAGCCCCCTTCTATGTTATGCATTAAAGAATTTCCAGAGATGGAAAAATTATCTGAATCTCGAAGGAATATTCCAATTGTAGTGTTCGAAATATTTAGGTTTTCTAATGTTGAATTAGTACAATTTAGTAAAATCACCTGTCCCACATCTAATTCATTGCTGAGATTCACTTCAGGAATGTTCTCATAATATCGGACCGATTTATCATTGATTTTATTACTTAAATTGATGGAATTGTTAGCACATTGATCATTTAAATAGAATCCTCCATGATATATCATATTACTGGTGAAATTATTATGGTTTGAAGCATATAACATAAATTCAGATTGATCATTATCGATTAAATTATTCGCTGTAAAATTATTATAATGGGAATCTCCAATCTCAAACCCATGATAATTACTAGCAATTTCATTAGCCAGGAATGTATTGTGATGAGAATTATCGGTGCCAATTGCAACAAATGTCGAATTAGAGATTAAATTATCTATAATTAAATTATCTTCTGATGAATCTATTTGAATTCCATACCAACGGCTATCTAATATACTATTTCCTGTAATAGTATTGTTATAACTAGTATCTAAAAAAACACCGTATTGATTTTCAGCGATAATGTTATCAGTAATATTGACATTCCACACATTTACTAACTGAATTCCATTAAAATTACTATTATTAGAATTAATTATACAATTCTTAATAATCAGATATGCATTAGTATTTTGAATGCTGATTCCATGATCTGCATCTCCATTAATTTCAAAATTTTCAATGATATATGGATTTTCAAAAGACCCATCGCCACCAAGATCAGGATGATCCACAAAAAATTGAACCAATGCAGCATTCCCATCGATAGATATATAAGAATGAGATAAAGCAGCACTCGAAATATTATGAGTATCAATCAAATTTCCGGTAAATTTTGATTCAGTATTGAAATTTCTCTGAATTGCAATTGACCCTAGGATAATCGTACTCATTAACAATAACACAGGATATACAAGTTGTCTTTTTTTTTTCATAATATATAATTAAATTTATTTTATTTATATATTATCTCTTCTCAATTTCAATATGCGGATAAAAATCTCTATTATGGATACCTAAATCATGGATCAAATTTTGGCTCAATTCCATTACTGAATCTTTGAATCCG
>CAYPTZ010000578.1:0-3041 GCA_964413395.1 uncultured archaeon
TTTTTCTATTTTCATCCCTTTTATCAATGAGTTTTAGAATTAGTGCATTATTTCTATTAAGTTTATCATTGTAGAGAGATAAATCCGTTCTTTTTTTTTGAAATTTTTCATATTCTTCTACATGTTTTTTCTTAATGATATTCCATTTCTCATCCTTTATTTTAATTTCTTGTTTATAATCTTCTGTTAAATTTTTAACAAAATTATTGGTTTCTTCAAGTGATTTCTTAAAATCATTTTTTATTTTTCTAATTTTTTTATTTAAATTAATAACTTCTGTTAAGTCAAATGCTTTAATTTCGTCTGGAAATTTAGTGAGATATTGATCTTCAAGGTTAAATTCTGTAATATTTTTTTTATAACTATCAATTACATCTTTAATTTTTTTTTCATCTTTTCTATTTGAATTATAAATAGATTCTAGTTTCACCCATTCTGTATGAGCAATTTGAATTTTTTTTTCTTCTTCAGTTGTGGTAAGTTGAGGTGTTTTTTTTAAATTCAGTTTTTTTTGTTTCAATTCATTTATTTCATTAAAAATTTCATATGGATCTATAGGAGGTTCAATATTGTATGCTGTTTTGATTTTTTCTTCAACTTGTTTTATATTACTAAGAATATTGTCAATTTCTTTTAAAGTATCTAAAGTTTCAAATTTTTCATTTTTTTCAAAGAATCTGTGGAGTATTTTCAATGCAAAATTAGGTTTATTTGCAAATAATTGAAATTCTTCCTGAAAAAACATATCACAAAAATTAATAATCTCCTTTTTTACCAAATTTAATGAAATTGAAAGTGAATTATGTGTTAATTGAATTTCAGAGGATAGAATGTCTTTAATGTGGTGATCTAAGAATGTTTCATCTGTTTGATATCGAAATTCTCTTTTTATTGTTAATTTATTATAATTTTGGTTAAAATTAGTAATATCCATTTCAAGTATGGCATCTCTTCCAATTATGTGATTCATTTTTGAAAGGATTTTAGAAACATATTTTTTTTCTTCATTTTCTGCGGTTTCCCATACAGAGTCTAATTTTCCAAGAAGAAAGAAAATGAATTCACATATTGCTGATTTACCTGTTCCTCTTCCCCCTATAATTACATTTATATGAGGTGAAAATACTAAAGACGAATTATTAAAATAAACACCAGGTAGTTTTAATTTTGAAATATAAGGAAACTCTACTTTTTTTGGTTCTGTTAAACTTATTCTTGATTTTGGATCAAATAAGCATTGTCTTAATGATTTTATTGAATATTTTTCTAACTTTATCCAAGTATATTGAATCCTTTCTAAATCAATTCCATGATAATCAGAAGTAATAACTATAGGTAAATCATCGCTGCATTCAAATTCTGTCTTAATGGTATTTTTTAAATGTATATGTTTGGGTAAAAGCCCAATTATTGCTCGATATGACTGTATTATCTTTTTCCTTGTTGTAATATTTATCGAACCTAGTCCAGAATTAATTTTAATATGTGGAAATCCAAACATATAATCTAATTTTCCAATTTGTTCAAAAAATTCAATAATTTTCTCAATTGATTGCCATTTTACTAAATTTTTTTCATTATTTGTTTCTTCCCATGGAAAATCTTTCCCTGAATCTCCTTCAATATCTTCAAAATGTAATTTTATTAATAATTTATTTAATAATTCTAATTCTATTCTTGGATCAAAAATTATCTCTAAGTGAAATCCATTTAAATTGACTTCAATTCCTGGAAAAATTTCAAAATCTATGGATGGATCTGAAGATTTTAAATCTTTTAAAGATTCACGCAATTTTTCAATAAATCCAAATGATTGATGATCGGTAATTACAATGAAATTTACATTTCTCTTAATAAATGTTAAGAGAAATTCCTTTGGACTTATTTCTTTATTTATTTTATATTTAGATTTCATTAATTCGAATCTTTTTAATTTTTCTTCTTCAGTTTCAGAACTATTCGTTTTTTCTATACTTTCAAATCCAAAATCATTAGATGCTGGAGTATGAATATGAAAACATCCTTTTTTCCATATTAAAGAATTAAAATTACCTGCCATTTCTTTCCATTACTAATCTAATTTAAAGTCTTTTAAATATTTAGATAGAATTTTCACATTGAATAGATATAAAAATTAAATTTTTTCTTAGAAAAGAACATTTCATATTAACAACCAAGTAGGACATGAAATGTACAAATTAGAAACTAAAAATATTGTTTTTTTCTTGTTTATTAATCAGATTCAATAGATTTGATATATTAATTTAAGAAAGAAATCAAAATTGAAAGAGAACAAAAGTTTTAATTTAGCAATGTGAAAAGAATAATCATGAATGAAAAAAAGAACAAATCAATTTTGGCTTTACTGTTGATAATTCAAGCATTTTTCTTTTTCATAATTAATTTAATTCTAAATAGTGGTTTACCCGATGCTTTTACTACCGCATTGATATCCTTCTGTTCATATGGAATAATCATAATATTATTATTTTATTTGGGAAAAAAAATTGGGATTTTTCTTATACTTGTGCTAATTATTATCTTTCTTATTTTTCAAATTGTAAGAATATTTACCACCTATCATATTGTATTACTATTGGCGTTGTGTATCAATGCCATCCTTGTCATTGCAATTATTATATTTGCATTAAAATATTTTAAAGATTTATCTGATGGATAAGTGATTTTTCGTTCCAATTTTTGATGGTGTACGAATGTTAGTGTTTTAGTTTTTTTTTTTTTAAAATTAGAGAGAAAATTTCCTAAAAAATCACAACCATTAATATGTAAGGTTACTTCAATGAATTTACGAATCATGATTTTAAATCCATCATGCAGTTCTACCGTATCTGAACTAGAATTTCAGTCGATTGAAGAACTTCGGGCCGCAATCCAACTTATTATTGATGAATCAGACTTTAATTTCTTTTATTCCATTCCGTTTCATGGATTAGATATTGATGAAAATCAAAAAATATTCCTGTTTAATAATTCAAAAGAACCTTCTAAAGATCGAGTATGTTTTAATATTGATCTCCAAT
>CAYPTZ010000579.1:0-3029 GCA_964413395.1 uncultured archaeon
TGATGAGTTTATAGATAAACCAAAGTTCAAAATAGCTATCTATGTAAGAGTAAGCACTGATAAACAGGAACTGGAAAACCAATTGATACAGCTCAGGCAATATGCCAGTAAATCAGAATGGAAAATCTATAATGAATATCCACGACATATTTGGTCGGGGACACAAACGTTAGTCGTCATTAGGAGGAAAAGATATGGCACATTTTAAAATTGAAAATTCTTCACTAAATCTGATAAAGGAATATCCTTTTAAACTTGAGAAAAATATTCAGAATTTAACAGAAAATAATTTAACTAAAATATTTGGTTTCGAATTTGTTAAATCTGAATTTGCGTTAAATAATTTTAGAATTGATACTTTAGCCTATGATTCTGATTCTTCTTCATTTGTAATTATTGAATATAAAAGAGATAAAAATTACAGCGTAATTGATCAAGGATATGCATATCTTTCATTAATGCTAAATAATAAAGCTGACTTTATTTTAGAGTATAATGAGAATCGTAAAAAAACTCTTAAAAGAAACGATGTTGATTGGTCTCAATCAAAAGTGATATTTCTTTCACCTTCATTTACAAATTACCAACGAGAAGCAATAAATTTTAAAGATTTGCCAATTGAACTTTGGGAAATTAAGAGATATAATAATGATACCGTAACGTTTAATCAAATTCAAACAAGTGGGGCTCAAGAAAGTGTAAAAACAATTTCAGGAAAAGATGAAACCACAAAAAGGGTAAACAAAGAAATTAAAGTTTATACTGAAGATGAACATCTGCAAATTGCGAGTCCTGAAATTTTAGAATTATACGAAAATTTTAAAGCTTCAATTCTTAATTTTGAAGGTGTAGAAATAAAACCGAAAAAAAAGTATATAGCTTTTGTTAGCGGTTCAAACATCTCCGATATACACGTTCAACGAAAATCTCTAAAACTCTGGATTAATCTTTCAAAAGGGAATTTAGATGATCCTAAAAAAATCACACGAGATGTCTCAAATATTGGTCATTGGGGAAATGGTGATTACGAAATTCAAGTAAAAAATGATGATGATTTAGAATATATAATATCATTAATCAAACAATCTTACAGGATAAATAAAAGATGACGACGACTAACAAGCGTGTCAGCGGTTCATTCTCGTGGTTCTTTCTGCCTAATCCGTCAGCTGACGGATTCAGGGTTTGGGTTGTTTGTTTTGGGCGTCCCCGAAGCATCGGGGCGATCCCGCCGCACACGCCAAATATTATGTGGCAATTAAGGAGGAGAAAATGAAAACAAGTTTTTTTTTGTTATTTATTTTAATAATTCTATCATCAATAGTGTTTGCTCAAACAGCACCCGATACGCTTTGGACGAAACAACTATCAGGTAAACGTGGTAATTCAATAGTGCAAACCGACAACGACAATTTTATCATTGTTGGTCATAAAAACGGTAGTCAATTCTTTGGTGATGTTTATATTATAAAGATAGATTCTTTAGGACAAGTTATCTGGGATAGTACGTTCAATAATAATAATTTGGAAGATTCAGCAAATTCAATAATAGAAATTGATAACAATAATTTTATTATTACTGGAACATTTAATTACAATCCATTCTTAACTAAAATTAATGCTGATGGTGATTCGTTATGGTTTAAAAGCTATACAAATCCTGAGTTTTGCACATCAAACTCAGTTGATATGGACGAAGATGGTAACTTTGCATTTTGTGGTGAAAATGTTATAGGTTATATTGTGAAAACAGATTCCTTGGGAAATCAGATTTGGTTTGAATATTATCCTGATAATTGTTTGTTAGAACAAAGTTTTTGTGATCAAATCCGATTTATTTCTGATAATAATTTAGCGATTTCAGGTTATGCTGCTTATCATCTCCATCCTGGTAATGATTGGTCAGAATCCTACTTGATAAAAACTGATAATCTTGGAAATGAAATATTTTATGAGAATTTTGGATTTTCTTATTCAACAAAATTTGTTTATACTAATAACGATGAGTTTTTTTTAATAACTGATGAAAAAAGTTATAAATTAGACTCGGATGGTAGTATTCTTTGGGATATTGATCTTCCATTTTATGCTACTTCAATTATAGAAGATGAAAACAATTATATAATTGCAGGTTATGATGAAGGCAATCCTTGCGTACTTAAAATTAACGGAAATGGTAATCAGCTATGGTTTGCTAATTATAACACAAACACAAATGATTTTATTTATGATATTATAAAAACTAATGATGACGGTTATGCCTTAACCGGTCGTTCGGATGATCATTTGTATATAATGAAATTAGACTCTGAAGGAATTTCAACTGCTGATGATTTAATAATTAATAATAATTTTAAATGCAGTAATTATCCCAATCCATTTAATCCAACAACAACAATATATTTTTCAATTCCCATTAACAGTAATGTTGAATTATCAATTTACAATATGAAAGGACAAAAAATAAAAATACTTACAGATGAATCATTTGAAAGCGGTAATCATTCATTTATCTGGTCTGGTGATGATAATTTTGGTAAATCTATAAGTTCAGGTGTTTATCTGTACAAATTAATAGTAAACGGCAAAGCAGAAATTGTTAATAAATGCTTACTGTTGAAATGAGAATTTTGCCTGTAACAAGCGTGTCAGCGGTTCAGTCTCGTGGTTTTCTTTGCCTGAATCGTACCGATTCTGGGTTGGGTTGTTTGTTTTGGGCGTCCCCGAAAGCCTTCGGTGCGATCCCGCCGCGCACGCCAAACATTATCGGCAATAAGGAGTAAAGATTATGGATACTCATCATAAAATAATTTTCGGTAACTGTATGAATATTGAGGAGATCCAAAATGACTCTATCCATTTAATTGTAACTTCTCCACCTTATTTTAATGCTCCTTTTGATTACAAAAATTTATTTGAAAATTACGATCAATATCTTGGAGTTCTAAAAAAAGTAGCTAAAGAAATGTTTAGAGTTCTTCAACAAGGAAGAATTTTTGTTTTAAATATTGATGATATGCTAATTGAAG
>CAYPTZ010000580.1:0-3026 GCA_964413395.1 uncultured archaeon
TTAAAATATATCACTATAGAATCAATCCGTCTTGCAAATCAAGACATAGTTCCTTTTTCTACACTAGATATATTAAAATATATGTCTACTCAAAAAATCATTTTTTTATTAGCTATTATAAATTCTTTAGATAAGTGTAGAGGAATTCATTCATCTATTCGTGAAATCACTGAATCATATTTAATATTATGTGAAAGCTTAGGAATTCAACCACGGTCTCATTCACAACTATGGAATTACCTCCAGGAGTTTAAAAGAGAATATTTAATTAGTATGGAAATCGTCAGTGAGTCTATTAAAGGCCGAAAAGCTCAAATAACTGTTCAAAATATTCCCATTTCAAAGTATAAAGAATTTTTATTAGAAGTAATGGAAACTAAAGGGATAAAGATTTGATAGTAAAAGAAGCAGAAGAGAACTTTAAAATCGAAAATTTATTAGGATCACGGGCAAGAATTAAAATTTTAAAAGTATTAGCTTTAAATCAAGAATTATCAATATCTCAGATTATAAAGATTACTAAACTTAATCATGCAAGCGTTAAAAGTCACTTAGATTATTTAAAATCCTATAAATTAATTCAGGAGAAAATATTTGGGCGAATAAAGATATATAGATACAAATTTGAAAACATTAGGGCTAATAGTTTAAAAAAATTTATACAAATATGGGAAGGCGATTTATAAGGAATGATTCCAAACATAGGTGGGATTTTTTTTTATTATTCAAATATAGTTCTATTATACTGTATGTATAGAGATATTTGTTTTAGGAAAATACCAAACAAAAGCCTTACATATTTCTTTATTGTTGGTTTTATCTTAACTCTTGTTGAAGCTCAAAATTATTATACTAACCTGATGATTTTTGTGATCTGCAAATCTATAATCGTTTTATTAGCATATATTTTTTCTTTTTCGCTGTTCTGTTTAAAATTAATGGGGGGAAGTGATGGTAAGTTAATTATCTTTTTGTTCTTGACTTTTCCTATTCTTGGTTTTAATTTCCATTTGTTTTTTTCTTTTTTTATATATCTTTTGATCTTATTTTTATTACTATTATCATTTAATTACCTTTTCAATCGTTTTTTAACAAAATCTCATACTTTCAATATGTTGCATGCATTAAATGAAAAAATTTCATATCCTCGCAAAACATTTTTGAAATTATTTTATAGGTTTTTGGATTTTTCGCAAATAAATAAATATTCAGATACTAAGCTCCAGATGAAATCACTTATTTTGTTTTATAATGAAGAAAGAGAAAAATTTCAATTTCTTGCACAAATTAGACCTCCAATTGCTGTATTAATATTCATTTCCTATGATTTTTTGATGATTAATTATCTTTTCTAATAAAAAGTAAGTAATGAAAACCTCTTTTTTTTTAATTTTTTGATTAAAATCTACGGTTCTTATATAAGGATAATTTTAAATTGGTTAATTTTTATTAAAATATTGATATTTAATTATCTTAAGAGCGAGGCTAAATTAATGGAAATCGAAAAAACCAGAGAAACTTCATGGAAGATTCAATTAAAAAATAAAAATGAAAATATTGAATTAACTTCAGTAGAAATAAGTGGTGAAGTTCGTCTGATAAAACTTAGATTATTAAAAAACGGTGATTTTATAAATGTGGAAATGAAAAAGGAAGAATTTTTTAATTTTTTATCCTTAATTTCTGCTTTTAAAGATGTAGTAATAGGTGATGATAACATATCATTAACTGATGACATAATTCGTGAAGATCTTGAATCACACAATAAGACAAATGAAGATGAAAATATCTATGTAAAAATAGAACCTCAAATATTAGAAAAAGATTTTAAAAATAATGAGGAAAAAGAACTGAATCCTGAAGAATGGGATCCTTGGTGATTTAAATCTTTAAAAAATTTTCTCGATTCTAAATTCACATGAATTTAAACTTGGATCTTCAATATTACAACTATTTTCTATAACATTTACTTTATAGAGTGCATATTCTCCAAAACCGGCCAATAATCCCGTAATATAATAACATATATACTTTGATTTGTTATTTAAATTGTTTGATATATTATGTTGAAGTTCAATTACGATTAAGTTGTCTGAAATTTGTTTTGGATTAAAAATTCCCCATCCATGATTGCTTACTATGGTGCAAAATTGATTAACTAGATCACTTAAGGTTTTTGATTTTAATTGTTCATCCCAATTCTGAATTAACGCCCAGCCAACTTTTTTACCTAACCAAACTAGTAAGGATTTTACTCCCTCTCCATATATCGATGATAGTATATCAATTATTTGTGGAGGAAAAAACACAAATCTTTCATTATATAAATCATATTTCCCCTTATCGTATTTTAATCCCTTCAATTTTAAATTTCTCATAATTATAATCAAATCATTTTTTTATATAATATTTTCTAGGTCACTCCGTTTTTCATACTATTTAACATTTGAAAAAATAATGTGAAATAGACCTAATTCTTGTCACTTATAAATATTTGGTTTTTAAAACTCAATATCCCATGATCTTTTAAAATATTCTTAGAATTTTAAATAGTTTTTTTATCATATAAGTTAGATTATGTCGAATTTTACTTTAAATCTACTGCAATTCTTTCTATTAATATCGCTTTTCATATTTATTTTTCTATATTCCATAACATCCACCGAACTAACAACTGTATTTGTTTCTCTTATATTATTCTTAATATTTTTAATACCTTTTCTCCAAATTCTAAATGAAATAGAAATTTTTATGTTTAATATTGGTATTGATATGTTATTATTTAGAACGATAATTTCTTATTCTAAATTCTTTATTATATTTATTGGCGTTTTTTTAATAGCTGAATTATTTTATATCATTTTTTTTAGTTAATACTTACTAATATCTTCTTAAAAATAATTGATAACATTAAAAAAACTTGATAAAAATGCTACTACATATATAATACAGGAAGTAGTAATTAGAACTCTCTTTCTTTCGTAGGATATGATTTCCAAGAAATAGTAAGAGGATATATAGACACA
>CAYPTZ010000581.1:0-225 GCA_964413395.1 uncultured archaeon
TCGAGCATCATTTCACTTTCTCCTTCTACTTTAAAACGTTGTATAGGCAATATGGTGTGAAATTGATCCAATACTGCGGTATCTGATAACCCTGTAAAAGCTATGATTTGAATGTGGAGTGCTCGCGCCAAAGCCAATTGAACTCCCACCAGATCTGGCCGATTAGTATTTCCAAAGGGATTATCCATTATGAATGTGGAAGATGTAATTTTTCTTTTATTTTGA
>CAYPTZ010000581.1:235-3024 GCA_964413395.1 uncultured archaeon
TATAATGGGCAATTAGACAATATAATAAAACAGCAATAGTTGATGTCTCGCCTCCACTCGCTTTAAGTGCACCTTCCATTTCTCTATATTCAGGAGCTAATTGTTCTGATTGGGGAATCAGAAATTCAATTTTTTTTATTCGAGATTTTATTACATCTTCTATTAATCGCTTGATTAGTAGCTCATATGATTGTAATTCCTTATTATTTTTTTCCAACTTTCCTAATGTAATTAAAGTTTCTCGAATTTGTTCTCTAATTTTTGTTCTATCGGATTGAATAGATAGTTTTATTCCCCAATCGATTTTTATTGGAAATTTATTATGAAGAAATTCATTTTCAGGCATTTTAATCTTAGTTTTTGCCAGATTAAAGAGCTTATCAAATATTGATAGAATTGAAGAAGTATACACATCAACAATTTGGTAAAGTATTTTCTCGTGATCTTGAAGAGTTTGTTCAATTTGTTGAATCAAAACATTAGTTTGTTCAATTACAGAACCAATATCAAAAATTTTGCTGGATTCAAGAATAGCCATCCCTTTTACTTCCGGATATTTTTTTATCTTGGAATCAATATATTCCGATGCAAATTTCCGTATACTCGAAAAAATCTTTGTTTCTTTAGATGTTATTCCTGTATATTTTTGTCGAAAATTCCGAGTTTCTTCATCAATTTGCAATATTATTGGTTCCATAGAAACAAATTGATTTTCAAGTTTAGATAATGAGATATTCTCTTCAAATTTTTCATCATTTCCTGCGATATTCAATTCAGAAACTTGAATATTAAATGATATTAGGTCATTGATATTTCCATTCAATTGTATTTTAAATTGCTTGTACTTATCATGTAGTTTTTTTATAATCTGATTAAAATTTTCACATTCTAAAATAATACTTTCAGCATTTATAATTTGTTCATTGATAGATTCGATATTTTGAAAACATTGAGTTAATTGAACTTTTGCTTCTTCGATTGATAATGTGAAATCAATTTGAGGCAGCGATGTTGGTATTTTTTCAAATAAATTCTTCAATTGTTCATCAAGTTTGGAAAAATCTAATAACTTCCTTTTATTTTGTTCTAGATTCTCTGTGCATGCTTCAATTTCTTCATCAATTCCTGTTTGATGTATTTCAATTTCGGCTTCAGAAAGTCCAGAGTTTTTTTGATAATATTCCTTTACTTCATCAAAACTTAGATTATATTTTTTAATACCCTTCCGAACTTTATTAATTTGCGTTGAAGAGTTATTTTTGATTTTCTCGAAATCTTCTCGGAGTTTTTTAATAGTAGGATTTTCATCTAATCGGATTTTCGCTTGAGTATATTGCTGAAACAAAACCTCTAAATCTGAAGACAAATTCTCATCAATTTTTTCTGATTTTGCATTTTTTTTGTAGTCTTTCTTTTCTTTTTCTAAAAATATCTTTGCATTTTCGGAATAAATCGTATTTTGTTTGATTAAAGTTTTAATTTGAGCTTTGATTGCAACATTGGCTTTATCATATTCCAGTAGTTCTTTCGATTTGAGTCCAAAATCCTTTTCCAATTTTTGGATCCTTGGTTCAAATTCTACTATCTCTTTCTGAAGAACATTAAACTCTTCTTCTTTAATTTTAAAAAGGTTTATATGGTTTATTTTATCTCGTTCGGTTTTGATATTTTGCTTTAAATTTTTTTCCTGTGAGATTAATTCTATTTTTTCCTGTTCAATTTCTGATAATTGAATCTCAAGATCTGCAATAATATAGTTTAATTTCTCAATTTCTTCATCATTTTGGATCTTTGAATTTGTTAATTTTTCAAAATCTGAACTAGTGTATTTATGCTTAAATTCTAAACATTTTCCTAAATAATCCTTAAGGTTTTCTGATATCTCTTTCAAAGTCATTTGGTTATTTTGTAGATTTGTGTGAAGTTCTGCTAAATTTCCTACATATTTTTGAACTCCCTCATCATTGAGCTTCCACTGGAACTGATCATATAACAGAATAGAATTAGTATAATTTACTGATTGAGGAGAATTTGTTAAAATTGAAGCATTGGAAATGTAAATGGGGATTTGAGTGGCGTCAGGGAATTTTTTTAAAATTGTTTGCACTTGATCTAAATCAGGCGTAAGAACAATTATGCCTTCCAATAAATATGGGGCAGATTTTGCCCATTGTTTAATCAATTCTTGATTATTATGATAATGTTTAATAAGATATTCCCATCCAAATACAGCATTGCATCCTTCCTTTAGTAGATAATTTAATACTTTGGTCGTATCAAATTCTGGTGGAATTATATTTTTTTCTTTTACATAAGCTTTAATTAACGAGAGTCGATCAATTTCTATCTGGATACTATGGCATTTTAAAAGTTTTTCCTGAATATCGTCTTGTTTTTGTTCTAAAGCTTCATTATCTATAAGGGAATACAGCGGATGTTTGAGATCTATCATCTCTTTATCTTCATCAAAATTCTGATGATTGACTATGTTGGACCACATATTCTCAATATCATTAAATGCTTTTAATATACTATCCCGCTTTTGATTTTCAGTTTTTAAGAAGATTTGCTTTTTACCGATTTCTGTTTGAATATTAGAGTGCTGATTTTGTTTATTTCCAAGTTTTAAATGAATTTCCTTCTCATTCTTTTCTTTTTGGGAAATTTTTGCTTCTAATCTTGAAGTATTTTCGTCTAGAGAAATTCTGCCAACCAAATATCCGAGTGTGATGAGTTTTTGCTTTTCTTTCTTTATAAAATCTATTTTATTTTTGTTTTTTTTAATGATT
>CAYPTZ010000582.1:0-3020 GCA_964413395.1 uncultured archaeon
TCCTTGCATAATATTTATTGATGAAATTGATGCTATTGCACCTACTCGAGGAATTAATAGTAGTAATCAAGTTTCTGAACGCATAGTCTCTCAATTATTAACGGAGATTGATGGCATGGAACGATTAAAAAATGTTATTTTAGTCGCAGCCACAAATCGACCTGACATCATTGATCCCGCTTTAATTCGAGCTGGAAGATTTGGGAAACAGATTGAGCTCTCCCTGCCCGATAAAGAAGTAAGGGAAAAGATCTTAAAAATTCATCTTAAAAATTTACCTCTTGATGATAACGTAGATTTTGAATCAATAGTTTTATCATTAGAAGGAAAATCTGGTGCAGATATTGAAGCATTATGTTCGGAAACTATTCAAATTGCTATTCAAGAATTGATTTCGGAAAATAACTACCTAGATTATACCGAGGAACAATTAAAACCTATAACATTAAAAAAATCTTATTTTGATAAAGCAATGGAAATAATTTTAAAAAATTCTACAAGATCAGAAAAAAAATATTTCAGTTTAGCAGGGGCTCTATCCAAGGATTTATATTCATAACATATGCTTCTGGATATAATTTAAAATGAATTATGCAATACTATAATATAGAATTTTTTTTTTTCAAGTATATTCTTCATTACAAATTTGTTTTGATATAACTAGATATGGATAAAAAAATGTCAGAAAAAAAGCCAACTAAAAATTCCAAAGATTCAAAAGTTCCAATGATTATTCCAAAAACTCATCAAAAGATGTTTAAATCTGATGGTTCCTTTAACCAAGAAGCTTTTTTCGAATTAATCGGGAATGATGTTCGAAGAAGAATTCTTTCAAAAATTGCGAAATTTCCTCGATATGCATCAGATTTAGCAATTGATTTGGGTGTTTCTAAGCAAGCAATAAAGAAACAATTGGATAAATTAGTTGAATTTGGAGTAGTAGAAATGGTTTTTTCTGGAGAAGATAAGAAGAAACAATTTTATCAAATTAGTGATAAAATTGCAATGTTTGCCCAAATTGATTTAACTCCCAATTATTTTTCCCTTAATGTAGAAAATAGTCCTGAAGATTTAGCAGAAGGAATTAAAAAAATGCAATATAATCCAAAAACAGCTATGACATCTAGTACCAGTTCAAAAATTGATTATAATCATTTAAATTATGCGTTAAAAGTTTTAGGACAACAATTAAACCAAGCAGAAGAACAAATAATTAAAATTGAGCAAAAAAGAAAAACCATTATATTAGAAAAAACAGTACTATTAAACCGAATTCAAATGATAATCAATTCATTAGTGCAAAATGATTTAGAAAAAGACGTAATATTTTCATTATTTTTCGATACAAAATCAACTGTAGAAGGTCTAACACTCGAAGAGATATTAAATCAATTATTCCTCCAAAAACGCAATCGGGCAGGGATTTCAAAATATAAATATGTTAAAACTGACCCCAAAACTCTTGAACGTGGTCAAGAATTACTTGAACTTATTCAAATGCTAATCAAAAATTTCGGATTTATTAGAACAGAAAACATGAAATTATTTTTTGATTTTGCTTAGAAATAAAAAAAAATTAACCATTTAAATCTATATCGATATTTATATCTCCTACATCTGTTGAAGCAGTAATTTGCAGTAAATCATGGGTAGGTTGGCTAAAATCGTCTGATTGGTAGAATCCAGCTACAATTGGCCAATTTTTATGATTGAAATCTTCATCACCTATATCTGCATCTAATGCCACATTATAATCCGTAGTTTTACTAGTATCATCAATTATTACATCAATTTCTCCTGTATCAGAATCTAAAGATGTATATATTTTTCCTTCTAAATTTGTTTCCAGAATCCATCTTACATCGATATCTCCTGTATCTGTCTCGAAAATAAAATTCAAATCAACAGTATTATCAGTAAATATATCTTGAAATGTGATATCAATCTCTCCAGTATTGGTTCTGAATGAAAGATCTCCATTAATTTCACATTCAATTATATCCAAACGTATATCTCCTGTATCTGTATTCAAAGTCATACCATTGTTTAAATTTGTCTCTGATATTGTTCCATAAATCTCACCTGTCCCAGTATTCAAGTTTAAATAATCAATACTTGCATATGAAAAATTTATATCCCAATCTCCTGTTCCAGTGATTCCTGTTATATTTAAACTTTGAAATAATGTTGGATTGATTGCAATAACGAAATTCCAATCATCTAATCGAATTGTAAATCCTTCATACGCTACTGTAATATTGATATAAAGAGTGTTATTGATAGTCGTATTTGTGATTCCGATTGTCACATCATTAGTGAAGTCTTTATTAATTATGTACGAAACATCATAATGAACCAAAGCTAAATTTTCTGTATCTGATGGATCAATACTAGCAAATTGAAAATCACCTGCTTTTGCATTGATTTGTATTACAGTACTATTGATATCTTGATAATCTGCTTGAGAATACAATTGATCCCCTGATTGGTTATATTTCTCAAAATTAAAACCCGGGCCATATAAAGCAAACCACCAAAAAATTATTGCAATGATGATAACGAATATGGTGAGTGCGGTTTCAAATCCTGATAATGGATTTTTTTTTTTAGTTACTTCAGTCATGTTTTTCACAAAATTCTACTTTAATTCTTATGAAGTATACTTTATTAAAATATAATTTTTAGACCAATATTTATCATGTTTAAAAAAAAAAAAAAAACGATCTACTGCGAATACTTTAATGATAAAAAATCTATATAATATTATAAAATTTATTTGAATAATACGAGAGATAACAATGGTTGAAATATTAACTCAAAATGGGGGGTCACGTCTCACTTGCCCCAAATGTGGAAATACAAAAAAAAACATGATTAGAGAAGAAGAAGATAGAGAGCATATGATCTATGATTATCCTCCCATATATGGAAAAAAATATACGTGTGGCCAATGTGGTGTTATTTGGCGTTGGAAGAAGGATGAATAATTTATAAGAAGATAATAGTTAAATTATAAATTT
>CAYPTZ010000583.1:0-3019 GCA_964413395.1 uncultured archaeon
GTATTTCCACTTAAATTATTTGGAATTAAATATTTTAATTGTTGAAAAATGTATTTTTGATCAATATCAGGTAGATCTTTTTTTATAAGAGTATTAAATTTATTGTTTGAAAGTTGTTTTTCTAGTATCTCAATCCTATTTAATAGTTCTAAATACATTTTCTGGGAAAATATAAATTTAGATATAGAAATTTTTTGTGTTTTAATTTTATCTTTCTTATTTATTTTATTTGAAGTTGGCTTTTTTTTTAGAATTTGATTTATTTGATCTTGATTCAAGTTATTTTCTATTAATTTCAAATAATCCTTTTTGTAATATTTCTCCATTTTGGGCAAAATTAAGCCATATTTATTGATGATATTTATTAAAATGTCATTTTTCAAATTTTTTAGTTGAACCATTTCAATTAATTCATAATAGATTTTTCTCTTATTAAATGTTAAATCTATATGAAATATTTGTTGATTTTTATGAAAATTAATGAATAAAAAAGACTTTTGATTTAAAGTTTTTAAGAATTTTATAAATTAAAAAGAACAGTTAAAAAAAAAAGGGGAAAGATTATCGGATTAGACAAATTTCTAATCGTGACACCATTTTTCTTTTCAGGTTCGTGAATAGAATTTGTGTTCAGGTGATTCTTGGCCAATATTCTTATGTATATCGTGTCTTTTTGATAAATGATTAGAGCAAATATCACATTATCGATTTTTTTCAAAACTTTCTGGTAATTTCCAGTTGTGAATTGTGATTAAAACTATGAATTCCATAGTAGGTTGATGTAATAGTGCTAATTTCTATTAACTCCTCATTTTTTCATTCATCAAAAAAAGGTTTAGTAAAAAAAAAAAATTATTTTGTCTTTTTTAGCCTCATTATTAGTAATACAATCCCCAAAATGATCAAACCGCCACCTAGAACGATATAGATAGGAGATACACTCGCTTTTATACATAAACAATTGGGAATTGCTATTGAATTTGTATATTCAATCATTCCAATATTGGAGGGAGTCGCAAGATTGAAGGTATTATCTTTCCACTGTTCCATAGTTAATCCTTGATCAATTTCCATTTTTTTGGGGATTACATTATCCTTAGAGAATTTTTCCATTGAATTATTATCTTGGCTTTTAAAATTAAGAAGATTAGGTGAGATTAATAAAGAAATAACGAAAGTTCCTATCAAAATCCATGTATTTATGTGAGTGTGTGTATGTGTGATTTTTTTTTGATTGATTACCATTTTTTAGCCTTCTTTTTAATTTTGATGATGATCAATAAGTGATAGCTATTCTATTTAAAAAATAGGATATAGATTTAGAACAAAATTTAATGTTTTTAATCTTCAATTTTAATATAGAAACACAGAATAGCCAACATATCGAAATTCTAAAAAATAATAGAATATACGTTCAAATTTTGAAAATAAATATCTATATCCTACTTTAGAGGAAAAATAAGAATCAAAAAAAAACTAGAAGTCTATTTAGAAGGTGATTGTTCTAAGAAGAATATTCGTATATTTCGAGGTTCTCTTTCAAAATAGATTAATTTCATTTCATTTAATTTATCAACATGATATTTCACTGTATTTCTCCCTAAATTAAGATTTTTTGCTATTTTACCAGCAGTTATGCCAGGATTTTCCTTTATTAATTTAAAAATTTTTAAAGTTGATTTTGATTTTATCAGTTCTAAGGAGGAATCTGTAATGATATTTTCTGATATAGTTGGAAAAAAACAGTTATAAATACCTACTTTTTTCATCATTATAATTCCATAATTTACAAGAATATTTAGATGCCAAGTTAATTGTCCCGGATTCATATCATTTCTTCTCCTAATTTCATTGAAATGAATCCCAGGTGTTTCTAAAATAAGTTCAATAATTATTTTTCGATTTTTATTTTCAAATATTTCTGCTAGTGTTAGTCTATGTTTTCCATAATTTGGGTTAATTGTCCTAAAAATTAAAGAACGATATTTTTGAGGACTAAGTGTGATTGTGCCAACAAAAAATAATAAAATAACTCCAATTAAAAATGTCAAGGATGACACATTTAAAGACAAGCTGTCAGAATTCTCACCAACTGGCAATTTTTTTTCAAGCATGCTGTTGGCGATAAGAGTTATTGCAAATATGAATATAGTGATTGAAAAAAATTTCCTTTTATTTCTAATTATCATTGATTAAACCTGGTTATAATAATAGTTGTGAATGAATCATATAAAAAAATAGGTATAGAATTCGAACAAAATATACTCAAAATGTGTGAGTTTTTTTTTTTTATAAATAAAATATGCAGGGAAAAAGAACAGTTAAAAAAAATAAGGGTAATTATTATGGGATTAGACAGATTTCTGGTCGTGACACCATTTTTCTTTACAGGTTCGGGAACAGAATTTGTGTTCAGGTGGTTCTTGGCCAATATTCTTATGTATAACATGTCTTTTTGGTAAAGGTTTAGAGCACATATCACATTTTCGAATTTTTTTCAAACTTTCTGGTAATTTTATATCTAGGTAAGATTCACTCATTTATATAGATCGCCTGTTTTATATAAATAAAATATCCTCCTTAAATATATCGATTTTTTTTTATTAGTGTAAACGAAAGTATCCATTTGTATATTATTATCGCTGAAAGTATTTTTTTAAAACCTATTAAAATTTAAGATTTCATAATATAATACTAAATTTTGGAGATGGATTAACCAGAATTGTGAATCTCTTTTTTTTGTCAAGTGTACTATTTTTTTATTTCTTTTTAAAAAAAAGATTTCCATTTAAATAGGAATTTCATAAAAAAGATTTTTTATATTTTATATTCTATTCTGAAGTTGGTTGCATATTTGGAGTTTTAAAAAAAAGAAAAAATTCAAACTTAATTATAGATTAAAAAATTTGTATGAAAGTCTATGTAAAATTTAAAACTATAATTAATTTAGTTTGGGGTAATAAAATTAATGGTTATGAAGCCTTTGCCTATTTAAGGGGATTTCCTGCCACTTTCTTTT
>CAYPTZ010000584.1:0-3017 GCA_964413395.1 uncultured archaeon
ATTCAAGTAGCGACAAATATAGCGCCGGAGATTATTTTGTCATCTCATGTTTTTCTTATTTTTTCTATTGTTTTTTCTATTGTTTTTTCTATTGTTTTTTTTTATTTAAATGTCATTGGGAATAGATTTCGTCAAAGAAAAAAACTCCTAAAACTGAAATATCTTTTTTTGATTATAAACAGGTGTGGTCTAGAATTCGTCAAAAATTGAAGCGATTATTTTTTCCCTATTAAGGATCAATGGAGCTGGTTCACCAAGATCAGCGACCATGTCTATAATAACTGTCCCGTGTATGATTGCAAGACCAGTGATGTCTGGACGGCGGTGGGGAAAAATAACTGGACGTATAACCATCTTTATGATTTGAAGTATCTGCAAGGGCGATCCTTGCATCAACAACGGATTTATCAAGCCTACGGGGATGATCAAAAAGAGCTTATTGATCTATTTTATGAATGTGAAGTTGAAACATGGGTGAAGGTGGTCCAACGGGTTCATGGAATGCATATGAGATCCTTATACCGTATTTCTCCGTTGTTGGCTGATATCAAAGTCCATCTGCCGGATCATATTGGAAGCTGGCCTTATTTAATGAGATGATAGTGGTTTAAGAAATATTTGTGTGACTTTTCTCTTGATATATTCTTTCAATTCATGTGAAAGTTCTTTATTTTTATCTTCAATTGAAAAATCTCGCATTTTTTCATCAATTTTAAAATTTTGAATCAAGAAATCTAACTTCCTACTCGCATGATAAGAATATCCTTGAAATCCGTAATCAAATCGGATTGTCTTAATTTTATTCTCCACAATAGTAATTTGATCGTGTTTCAATCTATCAATAGTAGGATTAGAAAGGAATTGTTTTTTGAGAATAGTTTTGTATTCCCTAAACAAATTTTCTATCATTCCATCATTAACATCAGAATTAGTTTCATCAAATATTATTTCATACAAATTACGGTCTATTTTATTCCATATGACTAGAAATAGAGGGATTTCTGGGGTATTAAGAAAATTCATCTGCAAATTTCGTGTTATTTTAGAAAAAAGAAATTGGAATTCAAAAATGTTAATCTTTTCAACAATTTTAGCTTCGATTTGTTGTTTGGTATCTAAAACATTGAGTAAATTCAATAAAATATCATATTCCTGAGATATTTTCATAATCAGTAGTTTTAGACCAATTTTTTTTGCATATTTCAGAGCTTTTGTAAAATATTCCATGCCTTTGGTGTAGTTTTTCTTATAAATCTCCACATTTGCTTGAAAGAGATTAATTTCGCTCAATATGATATATTTTTTTTGCAAGTTAGCGATATATAATATTTTGGTATTCATTGTTTCAATCAAACCCAATATTTTTTGGTTTTTTGTGGTCTTTAATTCCTTGATTAAAATTTCAAGATAATGAATTATAGCTTCAATTTTTATTTCAGGAAAAGTAATATCTGAGGAGATCAATTTCTGTAATATTTGTTTTCCAACTATTTCCTTATAGGTATCACGACTATTTTTATAGATTATTGCTTCTTCTAATAAATAATATTTATTGATAAGTGGGTTATAATCTAGTGACTTTGAGAATTGTTTTATTTCTTCGAGATATTTATATGCTTGTTTTTGTTGGTCTTTAATCAAGGCCATCGAGATTAAATAATGAAAACATCGCATTTTTGGAATATAATCCAAAGATTTTTCGAAAAGCACAATCGCTTGGTTAAAATGCTCAGTTGCCAATGAATATTTGCCTTGTTCTGCTAACAATCTTGCTTTGATATCTAATAATAATGGTGCAGCTAATGGATGATCGGCTACTTCTGGGTATTTCATTGCCTTGTTGAGATACCGTTCACTTTTTTTTAAGAAACCTTTTCGTATATATATTTGTGCAAGACCACTTAATGCATATGCAATTTCTATTTTATTACCCCGAATTTCGCGTAGTCTTAAAGATTTTAAGTTTATTTTTAGGGCCTTATCGAGTTCTCCGATTATTCTATAATAATATGCTAGTATTGTTATAGCAAAATCCTCACAATGAATATTCCGTAATTTTTTTGAGATGGATAAACTTTCAAAAATGAAAGGGAGGACATTATCTTTTTTTCCCCAATAAAAAAGGGCCATCGCTTTATAGGCTAATGCCCATGCAGTATACATATTCAGATTAAAATTCTTGCTGATTTCTATGGATTCATTTATTAATATTATAGATTCTTTAAAGTTTTTCATAAGATAATTCACAAGGCCTTTCTTATACAAAACTTCAGCAATTCCGAGAGGTTCAATTAATGTTTGAAAAATGTCTAAACTTTTATTAAGGAACTCCAAAGCTTGGTCATATTGATATTCTTTTTGATATATTACGCCAACAATTAAAAAATAGTTGGCCAAACATAGTTGAAATTTTCTTTCACTTTCATTTTCAAATATTTTTGATATTATTTTTCCTTCTTCTATCAAGTAATAACTTTCTTTGATCTTATCTAATGCTTCATATACTTTCAATTTTTCAATAATACAATTAAATCGGAAATATATATCTAATTTTTCTTTTTGTTGTTCACCTAATTCATCAATTATCTCTAATGCCTTATTATATTTGGCGGTATAATTATAATATTTTACTTTTAATAATTTTATCTCTAAAAAATCAATATCGGACAAATTCACTTGCTTCTCTAATAAGTCAAATTCTTTTAAAATCACATCAAAATCACCAAATATTATTAAGTCATTTAGTTTTGCATATTTGTCTTGATTATGATGTATATTTATCCCTTCTCGATTGATATTAAATATAAGTAAAGATATGATTTCTTAAATATTATCTTCATCTTCCAAATTAGAATTAGTTGGAAAACACTTTTTTGACTTCTTTATTAAGATATTCTTTCATTTCTTTAGAAACATTGTAGTTTGTGTTTTCATTGAAGAAATGGCTGAGTTTATCGTCTTTTTTTAAATTTTGAATCAACAAATCTAATTTTCTACTCGCATGATAAGAATGTCCT
>CAYPTZ010000585.1:0-3017 GCA_964413395.1 uncultured archaeon
CTAATGATTTTTTTGAATAAATATTCTGAAAATTTTGTTGGTTGTTTATTGAGAAATGTAAATATTTTATATGATTTTGAATTTGTAATTAAAATGTGAAATTTATCTCGAATAATAGAACTGGAAGAAATTTGATTTGGATTAGATTCATTATCTAGATGAGATGTCATTTTTTCCATAAAATCTTTTTGAAGAGTTTTTATGAAAATATCCATACAAAAAGAAAGTCCTCCTAATAATTGTTCAAATACTTTTTCTTCATTGAAAGCTGCGTTTGTAATACTATATAACGTTAATCCTGCAGAATTTGTCACTAAAATAGTATATAATCCAGATATTAATTCCAATCTCTCTTGAGCATTTTTCCTAATATGTTCTTTGACAATTCTTTTTCTCTTCACATTTTTCGCAACAACAGATAACACAACAACAACAGTCCCAAACCCAAGAAAAGATAAACCTATTATTAAAGCAGGATCAGTTGGTATCTCTGGCCCAATTGGAGTGCTAACTACCTCTTGATGAGCAGTCTCTATTAGAGAAATATTGTCAAGGTATAAATCTGGAGTATCTAAACCAAGATTAAAGGCAAAACGGGAACTATAATCTGAATTTTGGTCCATGTTTAGCGTAAAATTGAAATGATTCCATTCTTCTGTAAATCGAAAATGGTCCCCTCCATAATCTTGATAGGGGGCAACATTTTGACCTATATAAACATAACCTGTCCTTTTTGATTCAGATCTTGCATCAAATGAAAAAATATAACCAAGGTTTTTCTGAATTAATAAATCGTGATAAATTAATTGAATGTGCCAATCTTCCTCACCTTTATCTGCAATAGAAATATGAAGAATACCATCAACTACATCCAATTGAGCTATTGCTGGTAATTGGGGAGGTAATATCCAATTGTTTGTTCCATTAGAAAAATTTCCATTTGAAAGTAATTCACCTCTAATTTCAGGAGTTTGGCTTGATTGAGGGCTATTTAATAAAAATAAATCTGAATTAGTCTTTGTAAAAACGAGAGAATTTAATAAAGCAAATCCAAATAATAAAATAATTATTGATTTTTTATTTTTTAATAAAAGGCTTGAGATTTTCATTTTTTTACCCTCAGAAATAGCTCAAATTTATTTCAAATTTATAGTGAATTAAAGCTTTTTTCACAGACTAAAATTACTACTATTATAATATTTCTATATTGATATAAATAGTCTATATTAGTAATATTCTATGTTATTATTATAATTATATTCCCTATATATTTGTATTTTATTTAAATAACAGAATCGTATATTCTCAATTTAAATAGTAATCGAAAAGATTTTTGCAAAATGGAAAATAGCATGCTAAAAATATTATCAAACAACATTTTTACTGATAAATGAAAAGAAAAAAAAAGCAATTAATCAAATGATTTTCTTTAAAAAAAAAGCCTTTAATTAGAAATATATATTTAAATCTTATTCTAAGTATAGAATAACTTCATCTACAGTAACCATTTTATATTTTTGAGCATGCTTATCTAAAATCTCCATAAAACCTCGAACAGCCACATCTTGTCCTACAAATCGTTCAGGATTTGCCATAGAAGTTTTGATTATCCTATCGTTCTTATTGTTATGGTAATAAATTTTTGAGGATTCTAGCTTTCCCCAACCCATTTGAGTAGTAGTAAGAGAAAAAAGAACTCGCTTTTCTGTTTTTGTTTTAATTCCAAAACGATATATCTCAGTCGCAGATTTACTTGTTGGACTCTCAACAGTTCGAGGGTGAGAAACCCTGAGTAATTTCCCTTTAATTAAGGTTTTTCGAGCACCTATTTCTTTACTCATAATACATTATTACTTGGATCAAATTTGATTTTTTGGACTATTGATAATAATTTGAGTAATTTTAATTCCTTAAGATTTTTATATGTAAAATCTAATCTAATGAATTTATAATACATATATCATTCATAGATGTATGATAAGCGAAGCCAATGATGAAAAAAAGAACATTAAAGGTCAAATTCAATCACCTTCAAAATTATTATTTTGTCTATCGACATATAATACATTGGCTTATTTTCGACGGGGTTTATTTTATTGTTTTTTATTCATTTATCTGCGGAGTTTTTTGCATTTAAGTATCACAGAAGTCTCGTTAGTGATTACAATTCCAATGCTATGTAACACAACTTGTCAAATCTTTATTTGGGGACGATTATCTGATAAAATCCAGAAAAGAAGAATTTTTGTGATATTGGGAGAAATAATTCCAACGATATTTATTTTTTTAACATTTTATTTTCATTCAAAACAAACAGATTACAAAATTGCAGGATATATTATCATTGGGGGATTATCTGTTGCTGAAAGCTTTTGGTCTATGAATACAATGGGTTGGAGTGCATTAATTAGTGATTTATATCCAGTAAAAGAACGAAGTCGAATTATGGCTATACTTACTAGTATTGGTAGCATAGGAGATATATTAGGTATTTTATTTGCAGGGATGTTATATAGCGGATTTTTTTCATTCCAATATGAAGGATGGGGATATCAATCTGGAGGGATAATATATTTTACTATACTAATCCAATTTTTATCAGTAATTCCATTATTTTTTATTCCCGAGGGGGGTATTATCTATAATCAAAGGAATGATAAAAAAAATAACGACATTGACAAAATTGAAGAGATAACTAACCAAAATCTTATTGTTATTAATAAAAAATCTGAATTCAATCTCAAAATATTTACATTTTTTATCCTCGCCCTAATATTTATTAATTTTGGGCGAAATTCAATAATTTCATTTTATCCAAGTTTTTTTACTGGCACTGGTTATTTTGATATTGAGGTTACGGATAGAATGTTTAGTATTATTGAAATAACAGGATCTTTTGGAATGCTATTTATTGGATTTTGGAGTACTAAAATAAATAAATCAATTAAAAGTAGTAAACTATTAATAATTGGTATAAGCTGTATAATCTTTAGTTTACTTTTACAGGTTTTAACACC